>BEHN01000011.1 GCA_002898535.1 bacterium HR11 | reverse complement strand
GGCGGGGACACCTGGACCGACATCACGAACAACCCGGGTCTCCCGAAGGGCTTGAAGGGCCGGATCGGCCTCGCCGTCTCGCCGGCCCGGCCCGACCGCGTGTGGGCCCTCGTCGAGGCCGAGGGCGACGGCAAGGGCCTTTACCGGTCCGACGACGGCGGGGCGACTTGGCGGAAGGTCAACGGCGATCCCGAGCTCGTCCAGCGGCCCTGGTACTACATGCACGTCGTCGCCGACCCCCAGGACCCCGAGACCGTCTACGTCCTGAACGTCCAGTTCTGGAAGTCGACCGACGGGGGCCGGACGTTCACCCGCATCCCGACGCCGCACGGCGACAATCACGACCTCTGGATCGACCCCCGAAATCCTAAACGGATGATCGAAGGCAACGACGGCGGGGCGACCGTCACCTTCGACGGCGGGGCCTCCTGGTCGAGCCTCCTGACCCAGCCGACGGCCCAGTTCTACCACGTCACCGTGGACAACCGCTTCCCCTATCGGGTCTACGGTGCCCAGCAGGACAATTCAACGCTCTCGGTCCCGAGCCGGTCCGATTACGGGGCCATCACGCAGGCCGAGTGGTACCCCGTCGGGGGTTGCGAGAGCGGGTACGTCGCCGTCCGGCCGGACGACCCGGACGTCGTCTTCGCCGGCTGTTACGGCGGCCAACTGACCCGCTACGACCACCGGACCCGTCAGGCGCAGGACATCTCCGTCTGGCCCGACAACCCGATGGGCTGGGGCGCGAAAGACCTCAAGTACCGCTTTCAGTGGACCTTCCCGATCCTGATTTCGCCCCACGACCCGAACGTCCTGTACGTCGGGGGCCATCACGTCTTCCGCTCGACCGACGAGGGCCGGAGCTGGGAGGTCCTGAGTCCCGACCTGACCCGCAACGACAGGTCCAAGATGGAGCCTTCCGGCGGCCCCATCACGAAGGACAACACGAGCGTCGAATATTACGGGACCGTCTTCGCCCTCGCCGAGTCGTACGTCCAGAAGGGCGTCCTCTGGGCCGGCTCCGACGACGGTCTCGTCCACGTCTCCCGGGACGGCGGTCGGACGTGGGAGAACGTCACGCCAAAGGACCTGCCCGAGTGGTCCCGCATCAGCATCATCGAGCCGTCTCATTTCGACGCCGGGACGGCCTACCTGGCGGCCAACCGCTACCAGCTCGACGACTTCCGGCCCTATCTCTACAAGACGACCGACTTCGGGAAGACCTGGAAGCGCATCACGAACGGGATCCCCCCGAACGCCTACACGCGCGTCATCCGGGAGGACCCCGCCCGGCGGGGTCTCCTGTACGCCGGGACCGAGTTCGGCGTCTTCGTCTCCTTCGACGACGGCGAGACCTGGCAATCGCTTCAGCTCAACCTGCCCGTCGTGCCGGTTCATGACATGGTCGTCAAGGACGACGACCTCGTCGTGGCGACCCACGGGCGGTCCTTCTGGGTCCTCGACGACCTGACGGTCCTCCGGCAGATCACGCCGGACGTTCTCCGGGCGACCGTTCATCTGTTCCGGCCGGCGCTGACCGTTCGCTTCCGGGGCGGCTTCGCCCGGAACATCCCCAACGCCGGCCAGAATCCCCCGAACGGCGTCGTCGTATACTATTACCTGAAGGAGAAGCCCAAGGGCGAGGTCCGGCTGGAGTTCCTGGACGCCCAGGGCCGGGTCATCCGGACGTTCTCGAGCCAGACCCCGGAGGAGCCGGAGGAAGATGAACGGGGCCCGAAGCTTCCTGCAGAAGTCGGATTGAACCGCTTCGTCTGGAATTTACGCTATCCGGGCCCGCCGCGAGTTCGGGGGGTCGCCCTCTGGGGCGGCTGGCCGGAGGGTCCGATGGTCCCGCCCGGGACGTATCGGGTTCGTCTGACGGTCGACGGCCAGACCTACGAACAGTCCTTTGAAGTCGTTAAGGACCCTCGGCTCTCGACACCGCCCGAGGCTTTCACACGACAGTTCGAGCTCTTGATGAAGATTTGGGACAAGGTGGCCGAGGTCCACCGGGCCGTGAACACGATTCGGGAGGTCCGCCAACAAATCGAGGGCGTCCTCCGCCGGACTGCCGGACAGGCTTACGCCGAGGACCTACGGAAGGCCGCTCGACCGATTCTGGACAAGCTGACGGCCATCGAGGAAGAACTCATCCAGACCCGCTCGAAGGCGCCCCAGGATGCTCTAAACTATCCGATCAAGCTGAACAACAAGCTGACCCTTCTCCTACGGGTCGTCGAGAGCGCCGACGCCGAGCCGACGAAGCAGGCGTATGAAGTCTTCGACGAACTCAGCCGCCAGGCCGACGCCGAGCTGGCCCGCCTGCGGGAGGTCCTCGAGAAAGACGTGGCGGCCTTCAATCAGGCGGTCCGGGACCTCAACGTCCCGGCCGTCGTCGTGCCGAGACGGTAAGAGACGGGTGGGCAGGCCGAGGGCCAGCTGCACGGTGTAGAATGTATCTCCGCCCGTCTGAGATCAGGGTCGCGAGAGACTGACCCCGGACCCTGGACTCGGATGCAGGATACAGGACCGCCGGGTCGCCCCATGCGGATCACGTTTTTAGGTACGGGCACGTCGATGGGCGTGCCGGCCATCGGATGTGCCTGCGAGACGTGTCGGTCGGAAGACATCCGGGACAAACGCCTGCGGTCCAGCGTCTGGCTGACCTGGGACGGCTTCCATGTCGTCATCGACGCCGGGCCGGATTTCCGGCTCCAGGCCCTGACGTATCGGATCCCCCGCCTCGACGCCATCCTGCTGACCCACGCCCACGCCGACCACGTGTTCGGCCTGGACGACGTCCGGGGCTTCAACTTTGCCCAGGGGGAGGCCATCCCCGTCCTGGCCGGCGAGGAGACCCTGCGGCGGCTGTACGCCATGTTTGGCTACATGTTCCAAGCGGACCCTTACGATGCGGCGTCCCGTCCCCGTCTTCGGGCCTTCTCGGTCGAGGGACCCTTTTATCTGCACGGCCTGGAAGTCGTCCCCATCCCGGCCGTCCACGGTTCGGTCCTAAGCCTGGGCTACCGCATCGGGCCCATCGCCTACCTGACCGACTTTAAGACGCTCTTACTGAACGACTGGTCTTGCCTGGGCGGTCTGGAGGTCCTGATCCTGGGGGTCCTTCGGAAGCGGCCGCATCCGACGCATCTTTCGGTCGACGAGGCACTGAGCCTCCTCGACCGGGTCCGACCCCGGGCGACCTACTTTATCCATATCAGTCACGAGATGAAGCACGACGTGACCTCCCGGGAGCTTCCGCCGAACGTCCACCTGGCCTGGGATGGCCTGGTGGTCGAAGTCGACCATGAGCCGTGGCGATGCCAAGGGAAATCATAGTGGGCTGGACACGGGAAGGAGCGGGTCCGGAGCGGGCTTCGGCCGAGGTCCTCACGATCGGGAGTTTCGACGGCTTTCACCGGGGCCATCAGGCCCTGATCGGCTACACGGTCGAGCGGGCCCGGGCCCTCGGGGGTCGGAGCGTCCTGATGACCTTTGAGCCGCATCCGGCCAAGGTCGTCGGCCGGGGTGCCGTTCGACTCCTGCAGGCTCCGGAACAGCGGGCGGCATGGCTCGAGGGGACGCCGGTCGACGTCCTGTGGGTCGTGCCCTTCACGCCGGCACTGGCGAGTCTGAGACCGGAAGAGTTTTTAGAACAGTACGTTTTCCAAGCCGGCACCGTGCGAGAGGTCGTCGTCGGGACCGACTTCCGGTTCGGCGTCCGTCGGAGCGGCGACGTCGCCCTGCTGGCCCGGATGGCCCGGTCTCGGGGGGTCCGGGTCTGGGCCCTCCCGTCCGTGTCGGTCGGGGACGAACCCTGTCGGAGCTCGGAGGTCCGTCGCCGCTTGCGTACGGGCGACGTCGAAGGAGCGAGTCGCCTGCTGGGGCGGCCCTATGCCCTATGGGGCGTCGTCCAGACCGGCGAGGGACTGGGCCGGCAAATCGGCTTCCCGACGGCCAACCTGAACTGGCGGAACGAGGTCCTCCCGGCACCGGGCGTCTACGTCACGGTCCTCCGAGCCGGGGACCGCCTGTGGCCCTCGGTGAGCAACGTCGGGCGGCGGCCGACGGTCGGAGGCCGCCGACTTCAGGTCGAGGCTCACGTCTTGGGCGAGCCCGGGGACCTGTACGGTCGACCCGTGGAGCTTTTCTTCCTGAAGCGCATCCGGGCCGAGCAGTCCTTTCCCTCTTTAGAAGCCCTCCGCCGGCAGATTGAGGCGGACGTCAAGACGGCCCGCCGCTTCTTTGCAGACCGGCCCGTCGAGGCGCTCCCGGCGGACTGGTTCCGACCGACGTGGGATGGGGCCTGGTACGAGGCCCATCGGGCCGAACTCCGTCCGGAAGAGTTACCGTGAAGATGGGGAGGCGGGACCCGGGACCGGTTGTCCGAAAGATTATCTCTGCTTAATATTGGAGAAGGCCGCAACGCGGCGGCCGGCGGACCGGCGATGGAAGTCAATGACCTGGTCGTCCCGAAAAACGTCCGTGTGGACGACATCCTGGACGCCCTTCAGGCCTACCGCCCGCAGGGCGACCTGGACCTGGTCCGCCGGGCGTATGCCCTCTCGGCTTACTGCCACAAGGGCCAGCTTCGTCAGGACGGCTCTCCCTACCTGAGTCATCCCCTGGCCGTCGCCTACATCCTGACCCGGTGGCGTCTGGACGAGGTCAGCATCGCCGCCGGCCTCCTGCACGACGTCCTGGAAGAGGCGCCCCACCTGGTCGACGTCGAGCAGTTGCGGGCCGTCGTGGGGCCGGAGGTCACGCACATCGTGCAGGGTCTCAGCAAGCTGGCCCGGCACGCCTTTACCTCGGCCGCCCAGCGCCAGGCCGAGTACTTCATGCGCATGCTCCTGGCCGCCGCCGAGGACCCCCGGGTCCTGTACGTGAAGCTGGCCGACCGGCTCCACAACCTCATGACGCTGGACGCCGTCGAACCGGAGAAGCGCCTTCGGGTCGCCCTGGAGACGCAGACGATCTTCGCCCCGATGGCCCTGCGTCTGGGCGTCGGCGAGGCCTACGACCTGCTGAGCGACCTGTCTCTGCGGTACCTGGACCCCGAAAGCTACCACCACATCGTACAGGTCCTGGAAAAACGCCGGGCGTCGGCTCAAGCCCTGCTCGACGAGGTCCAGCGTCAGCTCGCCGGGGAACTGGAAAGCCGTGGCCTGACGACGGCCACGATCCAGACGCGAGTCAAGCGCCCGTCCAGTATCTATCGGAAGATGCGCCGCAAGGGGATTCCCCCCGAGCAGGTCCACGACATCCTGGGCGTGCGGGTCATCGTCGAGACCGTCGAGCAGTGTTACGAAGTCCTGGGCATCGTCCACCAGAAGTGGCCCTATATCCGAGATGAGTTCGACGACTACATCGCGCGCCCCAAGCCGAACGGCTACCAGTCCATCCATACGGCCATCCTCCTGCGGCACTCGGACGGCCTCGTCCCCGTCGAGGTCCAGATCCGAACGTACGAGATGCACGAGATCGCCGAGCGGGGCCTGGCGGCTCACGTGATTTACAAGGGCGCCGTTCCGGCCTCGGACCCCCGCTATCTGGCCTGGATCCGGGAACTCAAGGAGCTGGAGGCCCAGGGCGCCACGCCCGAGGAACTGATCCGAAGCCTCCAGAACCTCCTGGATTTCGACAAGGTGTACGTCTATACCCCGAAGGGCGAAATCCTGGAACTTCCGAAGGGCGCGACCCCCGTCGACTTTGCCTTCCACGTCCACACGGACCTGGGCATGCACTGCCATGCGGCCCGCGTCAACGGCCGTCAGGTCGCCCTCCACTACCGCCTCCGGACGGGCGACGTCGTCGAGATCATCCCGAGCCCTCAGCAGGAACCGAAAGAGAGCTGGCTCAGCTTCGTCGTCACCCACCGGGCCCGACAGAAACTGCGGGCCTACTTCCGCCGGAAGCAACAGGCCCAGCGGGAGGCCTTCCGACAGACCGGCCGGGAGACCCTGGAACGCTTGCTCGAGCCCTACCAGTGGAAGGTCGAGGACTTCTATACCCGCCTCCGCCGGACCCCCGAGTTCCCCCGTCTCCTCGGCGGGCTTCGGGCCGATACCCTGGACGACTTCCTCGTCTGGGTCGGCCAGCGGAAGGTCAGCGAAGAACGCCTGAGGCATGCGATCGAACGCCTCCGTGAGGAACCGTCCCAAGAGGGCCTCCTGAAGAAGCTCCTCCAGCCCTTCCGGGGTCGGCGCCCGGCGACCCATGCGGAGTTGATCCTGCGGAACTCGGAAGAGCCCCTGACCGTCGAGTTCCGCCGGGCGGCCTGCTGTGCGCCCCTGCCGGGTGAACCGGTGTTTCTGTACTTCAGCGCCCATCCGGGCCGCCTGCCGGCCCTGCACCGAGCGGACTGCCCGCAACGGCGGGAACTCCGAGCCGACCGGCTTCAGACCGAAATCGAGTGGCGGCCTGGCGAGAAAGAGACCTTCCCGGTGCCCATCCATCTTGAAGTCGAGGACCGACCCGGCGTGCTGGCCACCGTACTGGACGTCTTTCAGAAGTGGAATGTAAACTTAAGCCAAGTCGAGGCCCGGACCCATGGGGGTCGCGGCGAGATCGTCCTGGTCGCCCAGGTCACCGACGCCGGCCTGCTGACCCGTATCCTTCGACAGCTCAGAAACCTCAGTCGGGTCCTGGCCGTCCGGCGGGTCGGCCTGGACCGGGTCCCGGAGGCGCATGACGTCTCGCCCGCCCCCTCGTGAGGCAACGGGACGGGAGATGGGCAGGCAGACACCGTCCCGACATCATGGCGTCACTGGGTAAAAAGGGAGGGGCGATGTCTCACGTGCACCAACCTCCGGAACCCTTGCCGGATCAGACCTCCGACGAGGCTCAGCCCGACGCGGTGGCCTCAGTCCCACAAGGGGGGACCGAGACGATCCTTCTCGTCGAGGACGACGCCGGCGTCCGAGCGATGATCCAAACCGTCTTGGAAGGCCACGGCTACCGGGTCCTTATCGCCACCAACGGAGAGGAGGGCCTCGAGACTTTCCTGAATCATGCCACCGAGATCGATCTGATCATCTCGGACGTCTTCATGCCCAAAATGTCGGGTGAAGAAATGTACGAACGAATTCGCCAGCACGACCCGACGGCCCGGTTCCTCTTCATGAGCGGCTATATGGAGGAAGCGACCTACCAAGCGCTCATCCTTCGAGGTCGGGTGGACTACATCCAGAAGCCTTTTAGTCCCATCGACTTCCTGATCAAGGTCCGTCAGATCTTGGACCGGCCTCGACGATAGAGAGAAGATAAGCGCCCCAAAGAGCTGACGCTTTCTTCCGCGCCTTCTTGCCTCCACCGGGACCCGACCCTGGGCGCGGACTATTCCCCACCGCCGGCTCTTCGGGATTCCCTATAAAGGGCCAGGATCTTGGGGGATATGAAGAGGGCGAGGCGACTCTGGAGTTCCGGGGGTAGCTGACGGGCCTGCCGCAGGTACCGCCGGGCCTCCTCGAGGAGACGGCCGTCGGTGCCGCCTTCCCGGAAATAGCGGGCCGCCCGGCTACATCCCAGGATGAAGTACGCCGTGTCGTCCAGCTCATACTGCTGGCGGGCCTCCCGCAAGACCCGGTCGGCACCGTCG
This sequence comes from bacterium HR11, assembly GCA_002898535.1. Lineage (NCBI taxonomy): Bacteria > bacterium HR11. Next base: position 77,093 of record BEHN01000011.1, on the reverse strand, counting down.
TAATCCCCCCGGAGATAGGCCCGCCAGGCCGTCTGCAGGACGGCCGCCGGGACCGAACGCCGGATCGGTGGGACTGACGGGCCGACCGGCGGCGCGTCCGTCGCAGGGCTTTTGGGTTGAGTCGGCGACGAAGCTGACGGCTGACTCGCTGGGGCCTCTTTCTCGGCCAGCGGCGACTCGGCCGGTCGGGCCGCCGGCGGCGCCGGAGTCTTCACCGGGAGGGCACACTGCGCTTGGATTTGTTGACGCAGAGGTCGGAGCTCCGTCGCTTGAAGGTCGGGCGGGAGCCGGTCCCGGCGGGCCGAGCGTTCCAGCATCTCCTGCGCCTGGGCGCACTGACCCATCAGCAAGTAGGCCCGGGCCAGATGGAGATACGGAAAGAAGTCAATGAAGTGCATCCCATAGGTCGGCCGCTGGGGACCCGGGTCCGGCCCCGTCTGAAGAGTCTTTTCTAATAACGGGATGGCGCCGCGGGCATCGCCCTTCTTCAATCGGTCCAGGGCCTCCTGATAGTCCTGATACCACGGGCGGTCCGACCAGGCCGTCGAGGCCGTGCCCGTCAGGAGAACGACCAGATACAGTAGGACCGACTTGTTTTTCATGGCGGCTCACCCAAGACCGGCGGCAGGTCCAGTTTCCGGATGGGTTGGATAACCTCCCGGACCTCACCGGGCCCTACGTCTACGACCAGGACGTCGTCGGCCGACATCCGGGGGTGGCGGTATCGGACCTCGTATCGGCCGGGCGGGAGGTCCGGGACCCGAAGAGGCGTATACGCCGGTCGGGTCAACTCGACGGGGGTCCCGTCCGGGACCCGACGGATGTCCCGGATTTCAGCCCACGGGAGCAGGTCCAGTACAAGGGTCCCCGGTCGGTCGGCCCCGACGGCCGGGACGGCAGGCGGCGTTTCCGAATCCGGCGAGGGCTTCACCGGCCGCCCGGCTTGGACAGAGGGGGACGACCCCGTCGAGACCCCGCGGTCGGGCTCGACGGCCGGGGTCGTCGGACCCGCAGTCGGACGGTCTGAGGCCCAGCGCCGGTAGGCCGGAATCAGGAGGAGTAAAAGCAGGGTCAGAAGCAGGCCGCTTCTGACAATCCAGGGCCCCGGTCGGACACGCGGCCGCACCGGCCGAGCTTCCCGAACCGTCTCGGCTTCCAACGACGGGGCGGACACCGCCGGCGGCGTGGGCACGACCGACGCTTCGGCCGAGACCGGGGGCGGCGTGACCCCATAGAGGCCCAGGGTCGGTTCGTCCCAAATCGGGACGGCGGTCCGAACGGCGACGCCCGTATCGCTCAGACGCTCCATAAGAGCCCGGACGTCTCGGGCCATGTCGTAGGCCGACGGATACCGGTCGGCCGGGTCCTTGGCCATCGCTTTCTGCAAGACCCGCCGCAGGTCCTCGAGACCCGGGGCCGGCCCGGCGACGTCCAGGGGGTCTGGGGGCTCATGGAGGATTTTGTACAAAAGCGTCGAGAGGTCCTCGGCCTCGAAGGGATGCCGGTAAAAGAGGAGCTCGTACATCACGACGCCCAGGGAGAAGATGTCGGCCCGGCCGTCCACCTTCTCCCGGGGGCCCCGAATCCGCTCCGGAGCCATGTAGCGGGGCGTCCCGATCAAGAAGCCCGTCTTCGTGTAGAGGTGCTTGCTCTCGATTTTGGCGATCCCGAAGTCCATGATCTTCACGCGGCCGTCGTCCAAGACCCGGATGTTCGAGGGCTTGATGTCCCGGTGGACGACGCCCTGAGCGTGCGCATAGCCCAGGCCTTCGCAGGCCTGCACGATGATGTCCAGCCGCTCCCGCAGGGAAAGCGGCACCCGCTCCCGAATGATTCGGTGGAGGTCCCGCCCCTCCAGATACTCCATGACGATGTAAGGGACACCGCCCGCCTCCCCCAGCTCGTAAATCGTCACGATGTTCGGATGCCGCAGACGACCCGCCGACTGGGCCTCCCGGACGAAACGGTCCCGAAAGGCCGGTCGGGCCGCCAACCGGGGATGGAGGACCTTCAGGGCGACGTCCCGGTCCATGAGGGGGTCCCACGCGTGGTAGACCTTACCCATTCCGCCCCTGCCGAGTAAACGCCGGATGACGTAGCGGCCGATGTGGGACGGTAGCCTGCGAGGGATTTCCCGATGCACGCCGACCTCTGTATCCGCCCCGCGCCGGACGGCCGGGGCTTGGCTTGGCAGAATACAAGACGAGGCATAGGGGATGCAAGGCTGACCACTTATCACTTTTGGGGTAGGCCAAGGGCCCACAGGTCGCCTCCGATGGGAAGTAAGCACCCATCCCAGACGGAGGTGAAACCCATGGGCCCCATGACACGATACCCCAAGGAGAAGAGTTTGTTAACAGAGCCGTTCGGGAGGTGAGAAGTGAGATGGAGAGCGGAAAGGGCACCTCCACGGAAGCACGATGTTCAAGTATTCGGCAGATGGGCAGTTGGCGGATAGGCAGGTTGGCAGATGGGCAGGTCGGCAGATAGGCAGATGGGCAGGTGGGCCGATGGGCAGTCGGCAGATGGGCAGGTCGGCCGGTCGGGCGACGGGCGTCGATCCCCGGCCCACCGGCCGTCATCCGGTGGCTTCCGTAGAGAGCCCACCGTCCTGCGGGCGTCCTCCGCATGCACCGCCCGTCCTGGTCGGGTCGATCCCCTCTGAACACCGCCAGGGATGGCGGTGGCATCCTTAACAAGCTTGAAAAATCGAGGTCGCCGGGCCACCGTTTTCCCGGATGGGAGCCGCATTTCTCCCGACCGAACAGCTCTGTTAAGCCCCTTTCGCCGCTCCCCGCCGAAGACCCCGGCCCTGGGGATGGCGGCCCCGGCTTTGGGACCCAGGCCCCGTCGTTCCGTCCGGCTGGAAATTCAACTCGGCCGTGACTGTTCCATTTTGGGTGGGCGAATCGGTCAGATATGTAGGCCTGGAGCGGTTTTTCTTGGAATCCGCCTCCGGGTCCGAGCCACAGCCAGCGGGGATGAGCTTTTCCGCCCTTTCCCCCACCGGTTTTGGAACAGTCCCTCGGCCCGGTAATTTGACCCGGCGGGTTAAGCTGAGTAAAATGTTTTACGTGTAGAAGCGCCCCGCAAGGTAGCGGGTGGGTTCCCGGCCCGCCGCCGGGACGGACCGACGGTGGGTTGGAGCCTTGGCCAGGAGGGAGAGGATGACGCATGTTTTCTCCCTACGTTTTGCCCCCGCGTGGAATCCCTCTCTCCTGATCCCCATCGGTTCTACATTGACCTGCTGTCGCCGTTAGCCCTCGAGCTTTCGGGGTCGTGCCCCGACCGTAAGGGTTCCCCTCTATATGTCGTCAGAGACGACGGCCTTCGGGTGGCGGCATCCGTGCCGCCACGGACCATAGAACCCAGGTCCATTTCGGAAGCTCGGCCGGTCTCGTTTCAGGCGAGGTGTTTTGGCAACCCCCTCAGGCCTCCGCTCTGGGGTCGATGGTCCACAGTCGATAGCCCGTGATTCCCTTTAACAGAGCCGTTCGGTTGGGAGAAATGCGGTTGCTATCAGGGAAAACGATGGTCCGGCGATCTCGATTTTTCAAGCTTCCTCCGGATGACCCGGCCAGGACGGGCGGTGCCTGAGGAGGACGCCCGCAGGACGGCGGGCTCTCTCCGGAAGCCCCCGGATGACGGCCGGTGGGCCGGGGATCGACGCCCGTCGCCCGACCGGCCGACCTGCCCATCTGCCCACCTGCCTATCTGCCGACCTGCCCATCGGCCGACTGCTTGAAACATCGCGCTTTCGTGGAGGTACCCCTTCCGCTCTCCATCTCACTTCTCACCTCCCGAACGGCTCTGTTAACCCAGTATCGAACGCTTAACACCGAAATACGCCGCCCCGTGTCCTGCATGGAGGGCACGCGATGGACTGGATGTACCCATGGGCCGGTCTGGCCGTCGGTCTGTTAATGGGCCTGACGGGCATCGGGGCCGGCTCCATCATGACACCGCTTTTGATCGTCGTCTTCGGGCTTCCGCCGACGGTCGCCGTCCATTTGAGTCTCGTGTATGCGAGCGTCACGAAGGTCTTTGGGGCATGGGCCCACGTGCGGGCGGGCAACGTGGACCTGCCGCTCATCCGGCGCATGGCGGTCGGGAGCGTCCCGGGCGTCCTGTTAGGGTCGGCCCTCGTGGCGTATGGGGCCCTCGCCCATCCGGAACGGGTCCAGGAGCTTTTACGGCATGGCATCGGGTGGGCGCTCCTGCTGGCCTCTATAACGGTCGTCGCCCGCTCCTGGTGGCAGGACCGGTCGGTGGCCGTGTGGATTCGGGCGCAGGCGGCCCGCTGGTGGCTCCGGCCCGTTGCGTGTTTTGGGGTCGGTCTGCTCGTTGGGGTCACGTCGATCGGGAGCGGGTCGATGTTCACGCCCCTGCTGACCCACGGGACGTCCCTGCCGTCCCGTCGGATCGTGGGGACGGTCCTCATGCATGCGCTCCTGATCACGGCCGTCGGAGCGTTCTTTCATAGCCGGGTCACGCTCCTCCCTTGGAAGGCCCTCGGCCTCATCCTGATCGGGTCGATCCCGGGCGTCCTGATCGGGAGCCGGCTGACCCTGCATGTCTCGGAGCGGGTCCTTCGAGGTCTTGTGGGCGGCGCTCTGTTGATCGCCGGTCTCCGAATGGTGTAGGCCATGACGTGGCAGGGAGAATCTTACTTTCCGGTCTTGCTTCGGCTTCAGGGCCGACGGTGCGTCGTCGTCGGCCCCCTGGCGGCGGCGTGGGAGCGGGCGCAGGCCCTGCGGGCTTGTGGGGCCGAGGTCCGTATCGTGACTCTCGACGCTTCGGAAGTCCCGGAATCGACCGATGCCGGGATCGAGGTCTGCCGGCGGCCCTTTCAAATGGATGACCTGATAGGTGTCTGGATAGTCGTTTCGGTCGTCCCGGACCCGGCCTGGAATGCGGAGCTATACCGGGCGGCCGAGGCGCGGGGCATCCTGTGTTACGTCGTCGACGACCCCGAGCACAGTCACTTCATCCGGCCGGCCGTATGGACCGCCGGGCCGGTCGTCGTGGCCGTCTCGACGGGCGGGACGAGCCCCCGGCTGGCGCAAGTCCTCCGGGACCGGTGCGCCGGGGTCGTGACGGAGGCGGACGTGCGGCTGGCGGTCCTTTTAGGGGAGCTCCGGCCTCGACTCCGACAGGCCCTGCCCGACCTGGAAGCCCGCCGGGCCTTCGTGGACCGACTGATGGCGTCGGGGGTCATGGAACGCCTTCGGGAAGGGGCCGTCGAACAGGCCCGCCGGATGGCCGAGGCGCTCTTAGAGACCTTGGCCGGTGGAGCGTCTCCATGAAGGGGCGAGGCATCGTGTATATCGTCGGGGCGGGGCCCGGCGACCCGGGCCTGTTAACGGTGCGGGCCTTACGGGTCCTGCGGCGGGCGGACGTGGTCTTTTACGACCGGCTCGTCCCCCCGGCCGTCCTGCATCGAGCGGCGCCCGAAGCTCGACGGGTTTGCGTGGAAAAGGCGGGCTCGGCCGACCTTTCGGGCCTGGTAGGCCAGATGGTCCGGGAGGCCCGAGCAGGTCGGGTCGTCGTTCGCCTCAAGGGCGGGGATCCCTTCGTATTCGGCCGGGGGGCCGAGGAGGCGGAAGCGTTGGTCCGGGCCGGGGTGCCCTGCGAGGTCGTTCCCGGCGTGACGTCGGCCGTGGCCGTCCCGGCGGCCGCCGGGATTCCCGTGACCCACCGGGGGATGGCCCGGGGGTTCGTCGTCGAGACGGCCCATCGGGCCGATGGGGAGACACCCGTCTTGGCGACCATCCCGCCCGAGGCGGGCCTGACCCGGGTCTTCTTGATGGTCGTGGCGACCCTGGAGACCGTCGTCGGCCAGCTCCTGGCCCAGGGTTACGACCCGACGACGCCGGCGGCCGTCATCGAATGGGGGACGACACCGGCCGAGCGCGTGTGGGTCGCGCCCCTGGAGCGGATCGCCGTCGAGGCCCGGGCCGGCGGCGTGGAAGCCCCCGCTGTGTTGATCGTCGGTCCTGTCGTCCAGCTTCGGGACCGACTCCGGGGCCGCCCCGTCCGTCGGCGGGCCCGGGCGTGACATAGCCGACGAGACGCCGGCTGATTCCACCGACGAGGACGCCTGCGCTTCCGTATCCGTATATTACGGCTTCGGAAGCGGCAAGGTCATCAATTGGGGCTGGGGGGCCCGGCCCCGGAACACCAAGAGGAGGACGCTATCTCGGTTGGCTTTCTGCGCCTTTTCGACGAGGTCGATGAATTCATCGACGCTTCGGACGGGCTTCCGGTCGACCTCGGCGATCAAGTCGCCCTCGGTCAGGCCCGCCTCATAGGCCGGTGACTTGGGGACGACCCGGCGGACGAGGAGGCCATGGTCCACGGGGAGGCCCATCCGCTCGGCCATCGGGGGCGTGACGGGCTCCAGTTCCAGGCCGAGGGTCTGCTTCCGGCGCTCCTCCCGAGGCGGCTTCGGCGCCGTCTCTTCAGGGAAGCGGGCCAGCGTGGCCGTCAACTCGATGGGCTTCCCGTCGCGCCAGACCTTGAGTTTGACCTTCGTGCCGGGCGGGTACGAAGAGACGATATCCGACAGGTCCTCGGCCCGTTCGACTTTCTGGCCGTTGACCTCCATGATGACGTCGTACCGCCGGATGCCGATCTCGTCGGCCGGCGTCCCCTTCTCCACGTCGATGACGGGAGCGCCGTAAGGCGCCCCGAGGGACTTGCGAATCTGCTCCTGGGACTCGCCGAACTGAATGACGACGCCCAGGTAGCCCCGGTCGACCCGGCCCTTTTCCTTCAACTGGGGCAAGATCTTTTTCACGGGATTGATGGGGATGGCGAAGCCCAGGCCGGCCCACTGAAAGCTGTTGGTGAAGATCCAGTTGTTGATGCCGATGACCTCGCCCCGGAGGTTGACCAGGGGGCCGCCGCTGTTACCGGGATTGATGGGCGCGTCGGTCTGGATGAAGTCCACGTAACGGGTCGGGCGCCGTTCGGTCCCGCCCCGGCCGCTGATGATCCCGGCCGTCACGCTGTTGGAGAAGTTAAAGGGGTTGCCCACGGCGATGACCCAGTCGCCGACCTGCACCTTATCGCTGTCGCCCAGGGGGAGGGCCGTCACGGGCTCGTCGGGCTTGATGCGGAGCAGGGCCACGTCCAGACGGCGGTCGAAGCCGACGACCTCGGCCTTGTAAGAGTGGCCGTTGTGAAGGATCACCCGGATGTCATCGGCGATCTTGCCCTCTTCCCGACCCTCGATGACGTGCAGATTCGTCAGGATCAAGCCCGACGAGTCGATGAAGAACCCGGAGCCCCAGCTGGGTTCCCGACCCTGGGGTCCCTCGTCGCCCTCATCGCCGGGCTCCTGGAAGTGGAAGCGGAACCATTCGGGCATGCCGCGGAACATGTCGTCGAACCATCGGCGTCGGGACACGAAGGTCGTCGTCTGGACCTTCACGACGCCCGCGCTGACGCTTTGGGCGACCCGGCGAAACAGACCCTGGGTCAGGGCGACGTCGTCCTCCGAGGGGCCGGCCGGGTCGAGCGCCGCCGTCCACCGCGGGAGAGGGGGCTGAACCGCCTCGGCCGTACTCGGCACACGGGTGCCTAAACGGGCACTGATGACGAGGCCCGTCAAGAATGAGACCACAGCCACGGTGCCCAAGGCCGCTAACCAAAGGGACTTACGTCCGACGTTCATCGTCTGTCCTCCACCGAACCCACCGTTCGGATGTTAATCTATGACTCTGGATCCCGCTCGGCCACCAGGAGACCCTCGGCGTCGGAAGAGGCGGCCTCTACGCTTCTTTTCCCACCGTCCGCCATCACGGTACCTGGATCGTAGAGACGTCCCGCGGGAGGTATCGGTTCAGGAGGACCTGGAAAGTATTCAAGTACTGGGGCCAATCCTTCTCGGCCAGGCCGCCGACCGGGGAATGGGGGATTTCGAAGAGCTCCTTCGGTTCCGGCAGACGCGCATAGAAGGCCTCGACATACGAGCGGGGCCAATGGGACGATGCCAGGACGACGACCGGGACGCGGGCCCCGGGTTTATCGGCCAGGCACCGAAGGCCGGCGTCCTCGGGGACGTCCCCATACATCCATCGGAAGGACGTCTGCCACCAGGTCCTCCAGACCTCCGGGGGGACCCGGGCGGACCATCGAAGGGGAACGGTCATCCGGTCCAGGGGCGTCTGGACAGGGTCTTCGAGGACGACCAGCTGAACGTCGGACCATCGGCAGAGCATCCGGAGCGCCAGGTAGCCGCCGAGACCATGGCCGAGGAGACCCCATCGGGCCGACGGGTAGGCCGACGTCCGCAGGTAGTCCGAGAGGGCCTGCAGGTCTCCCTCCAAAGAGGCACCCCAGGAAAAGCGGCCTTCAGAAGGCTGATGGCCCCGCAGATTGAAGACCACGACGTGATAGCCCCAGTCATAGAGGACGGTCACCAGATTCCACCATGCCAGGCGGCTCTCCCCGACGTCCGGCAGGATCCAGACGACCGGGGCCGCCTGATTTTGGCGGGCGATCCAACCCCGGAGCCGACGCCCGTCCGACGCCGCCACCTCGACCTCCCGGAGGGGCACGAAGAGGGCTAAGTTCGAACTCTGTTCCTCGAAAGTCCACTGCCGCTGAAAGGACCGGAGATACCAGTATGTGCCGCCGGCGGCCGCCAGGACGACCAGGAGGCCGATGAAGAGCAGGACCCCCAAGAAGTTCCGGACCCACCGCATGGAAAGACCCCATGGATTTGGCAATTCGGCAGTTCGGGGACTCGGGCATTGGGCGGCCAGCAGGGGAGGGGATGAGTCCTTTCGGCCGGAGCCGGCGGTCGGCGACAGGAGAAGACTTCAGGGAGACGTGGTGACTTGGGACGCTACAGGCCCCTGCCTTCTACGTCGGCCGCCGAGCGGCCCTCCCGAACTCCCGAATTCCCGAACTGCCGAGTTATTGTACGCCGCCTATATGCCCAAAGCCAAACGCTGGGCCAGAAAGGGCGGCAGGCCGGCCCGGAGGATACGGGCCTGGGCCTTCTGGACGTTATAGGGCAGGCGGTAGTACGTGACCGTCCAGCGGGCCGTGTTCATGATGCAAAAGCTCAGCAGGGGGATTCGGTCCCGGGGCTGACCGATGGAACCGGGGTTGATCATGTACCGCTCCTCCGGTCGAAGACGGATACGGACCCGGCGGGCCAACGGGATGCGAAGGACCCGCACCCGGTCGCCGTCGACCCATCGGTAGATGACGGGCAGATGCGTGTGGCCAAACCAAATGATCGATGCGTTGGTGGCCCCAAAGTTTGGGGCGGCGTCTTGAGTCGAAAGGACGTACGCGTCCTCGTCCACGGGACATCCGTGGGTGATGACCATCCGACTGTCGACGGGGAGCGGCCCGGCGGGAAGCTGGCGCAGGAAGCCCCGCAGGGCCGGATGAAGCTTCCGTTGCGTCCACTGAATCGCCGCGGCGGCGACCTCGTTGAAGGACTCCCAGGTGTCCAAGCCAGCGGCGACCCGGTCGTGATTACCCCGGACGACCCGCCGGGGGCGCAGGCTTTGGATCAGGCGCACGACTTCATTGGGACTCGCCCCGTAGCCCACGAGATCCCCCAGGACCAGCCAGCACCGGATGGGCTTTCGCCGCAGGAACCGTAGGGCAGCCTGCAGAGCCTCCAGGTTGGAATGGATGTCGCTGATCACGGCGTACAACATAGGGTTACTCCCCGAAGGAGGCGCTCGACGGCGTCGACCCACGCCTCGACGGGACCCTCGACCCAAACGCGCCCGTGGGCCTGGGCATACAGGGGAAGCCGGCAGACCCACCGGCGGTAGACCTCGGCGGGGTCGGCCCAGAGCGGGCGTTCGGCCCGCCCGGCCGGGTCCAACCGGCGCAGGACCTCGTTCCAGGGGACATCCAGCCACAGCAGGACGCCCCACGCCCGTAGCCGCTCGAGGGCGCCCGGAATCTCGACCGTGCCCCCGCCGGTGGCGACGACGACCCAGTGGACCGACCGCAGGGCTTCTACGGCCTCGGCCTCATAGCGGCGGAACGTCGCCTCGCCCTGGGCGAACAGCTCCGGGATGGATCGACCCGCCCGGGCCTCGACCCACCGGTCCATGTCCAAAAACCGCCAGCCCCAGCGGGCCGCCAGCCGCTGGCCGACGGACGTCTTACCCGAGCCCATAAATCCCGTGAGGAAGATACGACAGACGTCTGTGCCGGTCCGGAGGGCCGTCATGCAGGCTCGACCAGCCGATGGAGGTCTTCAAAGAAGGACGGATAGGAGATGCCCACGACTTCGCTGTTCTCGATCTCGACGCCCTCTTCGGAGATCAGGCCGGCGATGCTGAAGGTCATGACCATCCGGTGGTCGCCGAAGCTCCGGACCGTGCCGCCCCGGATCTTCTGAGGGCCCTCGATGATGAAGCCGTCCGGTTTTTCCTCGATGGCAATCCCCAAGGCCCGGCAGTTCTGGACGATCGCCGCAATGCGGTCCGTCTCCTTGACGCGGAGCTCCTTGGCGTTGCGCACGACCGTCACGCCCTCGGCCTGGCTTCCCAAGAGGGCCACCAGGGGAAGCTCGTCGATGACCCGTCCGATCATGTCCCGGCCGATGCGGGTGCCCCGTAAAGAGCTACTGCGGACCCGAACGTCGCCGACCCACTCGCCCCGGACCCGACGTCGCTCGAGGACCTCGACCCGACCGCCCATCCGTTGAATCACGTCCAGGATGCCCGTCCGAGTCTCGTTGAGGTTGACGTTCCGAACGACCAGGTCCGAGCCCGGCAGGAGGACCGCCGCCACGATGAAGTAGGCCGCCGAAGAGATGTCGCCGGGCACGACGTAGTCCCCAAAGGCCCGAAGCGGATGGCCGCCTTCGATACGAATGACGCCGTCCTCGACGGCGATGCGAGCCCCATAGGCCTGGAGGAGGTATTCCGTATGGTTCCGAGACGGCACAGGCTCGACGACTTCCGTGACGCCCCGAGCGAAGAGACCCGCCAGCAGGATGGCCGACTTGACCTGGGCGCTGGCGACGGGCAACACGTACCGGATCGGGCGAAGCGGCCCGCCCCGGATGATGAGGGGCGGATAATTCCCCTTGCGAGCTTCCACCTGGGCGCCCATCAGGCTGAGGGGATAGATGATCCGACGCATCGGCCGGTTGCGCAGGGAGTCGTCTCCCGTCAGGCAGGACGTAAAGGGTTGACCGGCCATCACACCGGCCAAGAGCCGGATCGTCGTCCCCGAGTTGCCGGCGTCCAGGACGTCCCCCGTGTCCCGGTACGTGTAGAGGCCCTGACCATGAATCTCGACCGTGTCCCGGGAGACCCGGACCGGCACGCACAGCGTCTTCAGACACTGCAGGGTCGACCGGAAGTCCTCGCCGGGACAGTAATGGTGAATCCGCGTGACGCCGTGGGCCAGACTGCCCAGGATCGCCAAGCGATGCGAGATGGACTTGTCGCCGGGCGGAATGTACTCACCCCGAATCCGTCGGACGGGCGTGACCCTCGTTTTCGTCATGGAAGCCCTATCTTCGGTGTTGGGTATTGGGTGTTCGGTGTTCGGTCCAAAGAGACCACAGACCATAGACCCCAGACCCGGCGGAGTCATCGGGATACCCCGTCTCGAGACGAAGCGAACCGACTTCCGAAACAGGTCTGTGGTCTTTTACGCCCAACATCCGGCCCCTAACGCCCCACACCGGTTTCTCCGATTCGCCGACCGTGCACGTCCCACATGTGCCACGTGCGCACATGCGGCTCCAGGAAGTCCCACTCGGTCCGGAGGGCACCGACGTCGGGCCCCTCGCCCACGCAGACGACGTGCCACGGCGCCCGCCAGGCCGAGCCGGCCTCGGCCACGGCCGCCGGCGTCACGGCCCTCAGCATGTCCGCATACGTCCGCCAGAAATCGTCCGGCAGGCGGTACACAAAGAGGTCCCGCAGACGCCGGGCGACGGCCTGAAGCGTCTGATGCTGGATGACGAAGCGCCCGATGACATACCGCAGGGCGGCCTCGATTTCCGCCCGATCGGGCGGCCGCTCCGGCAAGTCCTCCAGGATACGGACGACTTCCCGCAGGGCTTCCCGGGTGACGTCTTTTCGGACCTGCGTCGAGACGACCCACCAGCCGCCCCGTAGAAACCGCTGGTGACGGCTGTACGCCCCGTAGGTATAGCCCTTCTCCTCCCGCAGGCGTACGAAGAGCCGGCCCGACGCTCCGCCGCCCAGGACCGTGCTCAGGAGCAGACCGGGGAGCCAGTCGGGCGTCCCGACGGATCCGACCGGAACGCCGACCCATATCTCGGTCTGCACGGATTGCGGCCGGACGACCCAGTGCCCCTGCCCGTCGGCGGCCGGTCTCGGCGCCGGCGGCTCGTCCCACCGGGCCCGAAGCGGCCAGCCGGCCGTGGCCGCCTCGACGACTCGCAGGACGGCCTCCGGGTCGACGGCCCCGACGATGATGAGGGCCGACCGCGTCAGGTCCATCCGGTCGGCATACCCCGTCAGCAGGTCCCACCGATGGACGGCTTCCAGGGCTTCCGCCGGCGGCACGACTTGACCGTACGGATGGTCGCCAAAGAGGCTGGCCCGCATGCGTTCCCGGGCCAGAAACTCCGGCTCGGCCCGGGCGGCCTCGATCTGCTGACGCCACCGGAGGGCCTCCCGACGAACGGCCGGGGCCGGAAAGGTCGGCTGGAGGAGGACGTCCAGGAACACCCCCAGCGCTTCCGCCCACGTAGCGGCCAGGCTCGTCAGGTGAAACGTCAGGGCGTCTTCATCTACGTCCACGTGAAGATAGGCGCCCCACCGCTCGAGGTCGAAGGCGATCTGGTGGACCGACCGTTCGACCGTCCCCTCGGGCATACAGCGCCCCAGGAGTTCGGGCATCCCCCGGCGGGGTACGTCCGAACGCCAGCCCCCCTCGACGACCCAGGCCAGCTCGACGAGTTCCACGTCCGACCGGGGCACGGCCATCCAGGTCAGGCCCGACGAGAGACGGCCCCGGGCGTGGACCGGAAACGAACCGGCCGGAAGCACGGGCTGGACCGGCGCCCGATCTTTTGGCGGAAACTCCCAGGTCTTCAAAGCGCCCATGGACTCCCCTTAGACCACAGACCACAGACCATGGACCATAGACCCGTCTCAGGCATTCGACAATTCGCCAGTTTGGCAAATGAGGAAGTGGGCAAGGGCCTGGTTGGCTTTGTCTCGAGACGCGGCATTCCGGTAACCCTGGTTGTCCGTGGTCTATGGCCTGTAGTCTGGGGTCTATGGTCTTTCTGACTCGTCATCCGCCTCCTGGTTCGACCCACAGGACGACCTCTCGGTCCGGGGCCAGGTAAGTCTCCCGGACCCGCTCGACGTCGGACCGTCGGACGGCAGACACCGCCGCCATGTCCCGTCCGACGGCCCGCGGGTCCCCGTCCAGGAGGGCCGCCTCCCCGACGTCGAGGGCCCGTTCCAGGACTTCCTGCCAGCGGGTCCACTGGTGCCGGACCCACAGGGCTCGGGCCCGCTCGAGTTCTTCGTCCGAGATTGGAGGTTCCAAGACTTCCGACCGGAAACGGTCGGGCCAAGTCCCGGGGTCCGCGTCCGGCGGGACGATGATCAGACTGCTCATCGTCCCCGGCCCCCGGCGACCGTCCCACACGCCGTAAAATTCCAGACACCGGGCCTTCTCCTGGACCCAGATCCGGTACAGGCGGCTGGCCCGGCCCTCGAACAGGACATAGTACAGGAGCCACAGGGCATAGAAGTCCGGATGGCCCCACGGCGGAATGCGGCACCCGACCCAAAGCGCCGGCAGGCGGGCATTCGGGTCGGTCCACCGGTCCCGCACCCCGACGGGCGGCTCCGGCTCCGTCAGGTCCGGGGGCGGGACCTCCGGGCCGGGTTCGATGTCTTCAAAATAATAGCGGATCCAGGCCAGGGCCGTCTCGGGTTCGAAATCGCCGGCCACGACCAGGACGGCCCGATTCGGACGGTAGTGCCGTCGAAAGAAGTCGTAGACGGCCTCCAGGCGGGCCCGGTCCAGGTCCTCATAGTAGCCGATGACGGGATGGGCGTTCGCGAAGTTCCGATAGGCTAACTCGCCGAAGCGGATCCAGGCCTTCATGTAAGGTTGGTTATCATACCGGAAGCGGCGTTCTTCCTTGACCGTGTCCCGCTGGTTGTCCAGGTGTTCTTGGGTCACGGCCAGGCCCCGCATGCGGTCCGACTCGAGCCACAGGGCCAGGGGAAGCTGGGACGCCGGGAGGACCTCATAGTAGACGGTCCGGTCGTGGGTCGTGTTGCCGTTGAAGGTCCCGCCGTGGCTCTCGATGTAGCGGAAGAATTCGTTCTTGCCGACGTGCGTGGAGGCCTGAAACATCATGTGCTCGAACAGGTGGGCGAAGCCCGTCTCACCGGGCCGCTCGTCCCGGGCCCCGACGCCGTAGTAGACGACGACGGCCACGACGGGATGCCTCCGGTCCGGGAGCAGGAGGACCTGAAGTCCGTTGGCCAGCCGTTCGACACGTAAGGGTTCCAGCCAATGGAGCTGCATACCGGCACGCTCGTCGGGAAGGCCTGAAGTGCCGTCTCCACTTCGGAGGATGTATTTTAATACGCGACAGGCCGCGTCTCTACCGGAGAATGGAGCAACCCTCAAAAGACGACGCTCGCGGGCTCGGGGGACACCCGCATGACTGCGGGCGCTCGGCATTCGGACGCCGGGATGACTCCAGGCGTCCTGAGAGACGGAGCGTCGGCCCTTGGTGGGGCCAACCCCCGTGGTTGCCCCCACCTCTCCATCTGCCTTAGGGCCTTACTGCCCACCTGCCAGATCGCTCGGGGTGAAGCGATGATCACCGAACCGATGGCCGTATTCGGATTGGGCCGGTGGGGCCTCACACTGGCTCGAACCCTCCTGGACGCCGGCCTCCCGCTGGTCGCCGTCTCCAGTCAACGACCCCGCGTGAAGCAAGAATTGCCCGACCCCCTCTGGCCCCTCTGGACAGGCGACACCCAGCGATTGGTCGAACGGGCCCGGTGGATCTTCTTGACGGTCCGCGACGACGCCATCGAGCCGACGGCCCGGCGGCTGGCCAGCCTGCGGACGGACTGGACCGGCTACACGTTCGTCCACTCCAGCGGCGCCCACGGTCGAGAGCTCTTAGAAGCTCTTCATCAGCGCGGGGCCCGGACGGGCGTCTTCCACCCCCTCAACGCCTTTCCGGACCCGCTCCGGCATCCCACGACGGTCGCCGGGACGCCCTTCGGGATCATCGCCGACGAGGACCTGCGGTCGGACCTCTTCGAGTTAGCCGAAAAGTTGGGCGGCCGGCCGTTTGCGATCCCGCCGGACCTCCGGTCCGTCTACCACCTCGTCGCCGTCCTGGTGGCGAACGCCCCGTTGGTCCTGATATCCTTAGGGCGGGAACTCCTCCGGCGGTCGGGCCTGGAGCCCGATGTGCGATGGGAATACTATGCCGTGCTCCTGCAATCGGCCCTGTCTCATGCGACTGACCCGGAGCCCATCCTCTACCTGACGGGGCCTTGGGCCCGGCGGGACCGGACGACCGTCCGCCAGCACCGGGACGCCCTCCAAGGGCTTTACCCCGAGGCGGTCCCCCTTTATGAACAGCTGGTCGCCCTGGCCCAGGCCCTCTATCTGGCGGCGACGGGCCAGCCGATGGGAGGAGAAATCTAACAGAGCCACTCGGGAGGTGAGAAGTGCGATGGAGAGTGGAAAGGGCACCTCTACGAAAGCACGATGTTTCAGGCAGTCGGCAGATGGGCAGGTGGGCAGATGGGCAGGTCGGCAGGTGGGCAGATGGGCCGGTCGGGCGACGGGCGTCTATCCCCGGAACACCGGCCGTCATGCCGGTGGCTTCCGTAAAGAGCCCGCCGTCCTGCGGGCATCATCCTCATGAACCGTCCGTCATGGCCGGGTCATCCGGAGGAAGCTTGAAAAATCGAGATGGCCGGGCCATCGTTTTCCCGGATGGGAGCCGCATTTCTCCCAACCGAACGGCTCTGTTAAGGAGGTGGGTCATGGCCCGGTGGCGACAGTGGTTGGTCCCCCCGGAAGTCCGGGACTGGTCGATGGGGCGGGAATTCATCGCCGGCTTGGCGAACTTCCTGACGGCCGGCTACATCATCGCCGTCAACCCCGACATCCTCAGCACGACGGGCATGGACCGCCATGCCCTCATCGCCGTGACCTGCTACGCCAGCGCCCTGGGGTGCTTCCTGATGGCTCTCTGGCCGAAAGTCCCCATCATGATGGCGCCCGGGATGGGCTTGAACGCTTTCTTTGCCTTTACCATCTGCGGCATTCACAAGGTCCCCTGGCCGACGGCCCTGGGGATCGTATTTCTGGCCGGCGTTCTGTTTATCGGCCTCACGGTCGGCGGCCTGCGGGAGGCGATCCTGCGGGCGATTCCCCTGTCCCTGCGGCTGGCGATTCCGGCCGGCATCGGCCTCTTCATCGCCTTCATCGGTCTTCAGCACATGAAGCTCATCGTCGACCATCCGGCGACGCTCGTAACGTTCGGGCCTTTGCGGAAGGAACTGGGTTTGGCCCTGGCGGGCCTCGTCGTGGCCTTTGCACTGGAGGCCCTGCGGGTCCGGGGAAGCCTTCTGATCGTCATTTTGGCCATCACATTCGTCGCCATCGCCGCCGGTTGGGTCGAACGGCCGGCGGCCTGGGTCACGCGGCCGCCTTCCGTCGAGCCGGTATTCTTGAAGCTGAACGTCCGGGACGCCCTCCAGCCGGTCCACTGGCTCCCCATCTTTGCCTTCATGTATGTCGCACTCTTTGACGGCCTCGGGACGCTGACGGGGATCGCCTACCAGGCCGGATTGGCCCGGGACGGCGAGATTCCCCGCCTGGGCCGGATGCTGATGGCCGATGCGGTCGGCGCCACGGCGGGGGCCGTCCTGGGGACTTCGACGGTGACGGCCTACATCGAGTCGGGCGCCGGCGTGGCGGCGGGCGGCCGGACGGGTTGGACGGCCCTGTTTACGGGCCTGTTCTTCCTGACGGCGCCCTTCTTTTCGGGCCTCATCGCCGTCATTCCGTCCTATGCGACGGCCGTCGCCCTGGTCGTCGTGGGGATTTACATGATCCAGCATATCCGGGAGATCGACTTTACCCGGTGGGACGAGGGGGCCCCGGCGTTTCTGACGATCATCTTGATGCCCCTGACGTACAGCATCGCCACGGGGTTGTGCTTCGGGATCCTGTCGTACCTGGCCCTCGTCCTGCTCCTCCGGCGGTGGGAGCGCCTGTCGCCGACGTTGGTCCTCATCGGCCTCCTGTCGGCCCTGTACCTGTACCTCTCGACCCGGGGCCTGGCCCACGCGTAAAAGAGATCCGGCAGTTCGGGAATCCGGGAATTCGGCAGATGGGCAGTCGGCAGATAGGCAGATGGGCAGGTCGGCAGGTCGGGAAGTAGTAAGGTAACAGAGCCGTTCGATTGGGAGAAACGGTGCTCCCATCAGGGAAAACGGTGGTCCAGCGATCTCGATTGTTCAAGCTTTGTTAAGGATGACACCGCCATCCCTGGCGGTGTTCAGATGGGATGGACACCGCCATGACGGGCGGTGTTCAGATGGGATGGACACCGCCATGGCTGGCGGTGTTCGGAGGGGATTGACCCGGCCATGACGGACGGTTCATGAGGATGATGCCCGCAGGACGGCTGGCTCTCTAAGGAAGGCACCGGCATGAAGGCCGGCGTGCCGGGGATCGACGCCCGTCGCCCGACCGGCCCATCGGCCCACCTGCCGAACTGCCGACTGCCCATCTGCCTATCTGCCGACTGCCCACCTGCCTATCTGCCGAACTGCCTATCTGCCAACCTGCCGAATGCCCGAACCCTCACAGCCAGTACTCCCCCCGATGGGTCCGGACCCGGACGGCACCCGTCGCCGGATAGGCCCAGACGGAACGCCCGTGGAACCCGCCCAGGTCCTCGGCGACGACCCGGACGTGGTATCGTCGGAGACCCGCCCGGACGGCTTCGGCCGTGCGCTGGCTGATCGAGCGCAGGGCCGGGTGGGTGATGTGGTGGAACATCGTCGCCCCGCCGATGAGCTTGGCCTGCCAGCGAACGCCGGGGGCCGAGCCGACGGCCTGTCGAAGCGCCTCCAGCAAGACGTCCACGGCTGTATCGGCATACCGGCACGGCATGTGGTCCTGACTGTAGGGCCCCGAGGGCAACAGGATGTGGGCGAGGCCCCCGACCTGCCAGCGGTCGGACCATACAAACAGGCCGATGCAGGAACCGAGGCCCAGGACCGTCAGGTAGTCCGGCGCCCGGGCGACGGCAAACTGACCGATGCCGACGTGACGTCCGACGGCCATGTCTGAGTGGAGCCCTTCGGTTCGTGGGGATGGCATCAGGACGACCTTTCCCAACGTCCGAGAAGCACGATTTTTCAAAGATACGGGATTCTCAGCCACCTGCCCATCTGCCGACCTGCCCCTGAGGTTGACACCGGGATAACTCCCAGTTCCATGAGGATGACACCGCCATGACGGGCGGTGTTGGGATGGATGGACGCCGCCATGACGGGCGGCGCCAGGACAGGGGGACACCGGCATGACTGCCAGTGTTTCGAGGATAGACGCCGACCCGCCTATCTATCCATCTGCCGACTGCCTATCTGCCGACCTGCCCATCTCCCTATCTCCCTACCTCCCTACCTGTGATGAAGACGGCCATCCACTGGGGGAGCTCCAGGCCCTCGCCGACGAGTCGCCCCGTCATCGTGAACCATGTCCCCGCCCCCGGGACGACGAGGTCCCGCAGATAGGTCTGACAAGTGGCCGCGTCACCGACGAACAGGTCCGGCGGCGACGGGATCAGGACCCGGTTCATGAAGCCGGCCACGGCCGTGAAGAACGTACCGGCCATGACGTTGCCGGCCTCCAGGAGGGCCGAGACCCGCGCCGGCCGGTCCAGGACCCACGCAAGGGAACCGGCCGCCGATGCGGACGGGGGCCCGTCGTCCGACACCCGAAGCCATCGGAGGAGCTGAACGGCCGTCGGCACCGGCCATCCGACCGCCCAGAGGCGGAAGTCGGACTCGTGTTCCTGCACGTATACGACGACCTGCTCAGCGCTTCCGGCGAAGTCGGTCGGGACGGCTACCCGACGGCTATGATCGACTTGCCACCGCAGGGGCCGACCGACGAGCTGAGCCAGGGCTCCGACCGACTGCTGGAGCCAAAAGGGAACGAGGTCCTGGAGTACGTCCGGCGAATACCCCCGATCCATGACGGTCGTCCGACAATCCGTCAGACAGGTCGGCGAATTAGCTCATGGGTCATGGCTCATAGCTCATAGGTCATAGGTCATGAGCCACGACGGCTGGGCCTCCTTCCTTATCAGAGCTGTTCGGTTGGGAGAAATGCGGTTCCCATCCGGGAAAGCGATGGCCCGGCGACCTCGATTGTTCAAGCTTGTTAAGGATGACACCGCCATCCCTGGCGGTGTTCAAAGGGGATGACACCGCCATGACTGGCGGTGTTCAGATGGGATCCCACCTGCCCACCTGCCAAATGCCCACCTGCCGACCTGCCGACTGCCCACCTGCCCACCTGCCAAATGCCCACCTGCCGACCTGCCGACTGCCCACCTGCCCACCTGCCCATCTGCCGACCGGCCCGACCCGTTACGTCACCTGGGGCGTCAGATGCTGACCGATGAATTCGACGTCCAGGAGGGGGATGACCTCCAGGGCCGGGCTCACGGTGATCCCCGAAAAGAGGGGAATCCGGCTGAGGGGCGGCTCGAGCCGTTGCACGACGCTCCGGTGCTCGCCCTGAATGTCGGCGACGGCCAGGACGTAGAGGCCCTTCTCGTACTGAATCGTCAGCATGTAGTACCGATGCCGCGGCTGGCCCGTCCCCTCGCCGAGGACCTGGTCCATGAACAGGACGGGTGCGATGAAGCCGTCCTGGTACAAGACGGGCACCTCCTGGCGGTAGTGGATGGCCTCCCGCAGATAGGGCGTCGCCCGGCGGACCCGGTCCATCGGGATGGCCAGCCGGTATCGACCGTGGCCGACGATGAGGGTGTCCAGGATCGAGAGCCGGGCCGGAATCCGCAGGGTGATCCGCGTGCCCCGGTCCCGGCGGGTCTCGATGCGGAGCGTCCCGCCGAGGGCCTCGACCCGATGGCGCACGACGTCCATGCCGACGCCCCGGCCCGACACTTCCGTGACGGCCTCGGCCGTGCTGAAGCCCGGGATCGTCACCAGCATGCAGACCTCCTCGACACTCATCCGACGGAGCTGGTCCGGCGTGACGATCCCCCGCTCCAGGGCCGTCTGGGCGATGCGCTCGACGTCCATCCCCCGGCCGTCGTCCAGGACGACGACCTGCATCCACTCGCCCCGCTGTTGGGCATGGATGCTGATGTAGCCCTCCTCGGGCTTGCCCTTCGCCCGGCGTTCGGCCGGCGGCTCGATCCCGTGATCGACGCTGTTGCGGACCATGTGGATGAAGGGGTCCATCAAATGCTCAAGGACGGCCTTGTCGAGCGTCAGGTCCTCGCCCCGGGTGACCAGACGGACCCGCTTGCCCATCTGACGGGCCAGAGCCTCGGCCATCCGACGGAGGGGCTCGATGAGGACCTCCAGGGGGAGCATCCGCAGGTCCAAGAGGCCTAAATAAAGCTGACGGGCCAGGGTCTCGGTATCCCGCAGGAGGGCCTCGTCTTCGAGAGACACGACCGAGAGCGAACCCCGCAGGCGCTGGACCTGCATGAAGACCGCCCGCGCCAGGTCGAACAGCCGGTCGACCTCTGAAAGACGAACCCGGATCGTCGCCGGCAGGACGTCGGACGACGTCGTCTCGACGGGAACCTCCGACGCCCGGCGTCGGACCTCGACCGTCTCGACGTCCGGAACCTGCCGCAAGGCCGCCTCGATGGCTGTCGCATCGGCGTCGGACTCTATGACGAAGCTCAGATGCCGGCCGACCTTCCCCTGGGCGATTTCGTCCGCCGCCGGTCGGCTCTCGACCAGCGAGCCCAGCCGCTGGAGCGCCCGCAGGACGACGGCCCACCGGGCGGCCGGCAAGAGGGCCCCTTCCACCAGCGTGACGTGACCTTCCCATCGGACCCGGTCGACCGCCGCCGCGTCCGTCGAAACAGATAGGGCTGGACTCGGTCCAGACAGCGTCGCCGGCGCGCCGGCGGACCCGTCGCCCGAACCGACGCCTGGAGCTCCCGTCGGGCCAGCCCGCAGGCGTTCGACGACGGCCTGGACGGCGGCGTCCGGCGCCTGAAGCTCTGACGGCGGCTTCCGCAGGAGACCCTCCAGGCACTCCAGGCCCTCGGCCAGAAGGCCGAGCCGCGCCGGAGCGTCCGGCCGGCGCTGGACCCACGTCAGGAAGTCCTCCATCGCATGGGCCAACTGCTGGACGGCCCCGAGACCTAAGGAAGCCGCCATGCCCTTAATGGAATGGGCCCGTCGGAAGAGTTCGGACCAGGCCTCGGCCGTCGGCGCTTCGGCCAGCCGTCGGACCGTCTCATACATCTCCCGCAAGTACTCCCCCGTCTCCTCCAGGAACATGCGGAAGTACTTTTCAAAGTCGAGGCTCATGGGTATCTCGGCCATTCGGGAGTTCGGCAGTCCGGGAGTTCGGCCGGTCGGCCGATGGGCCGATAGGCCCTCTTCATCCCAGCCCCGCTCGTCGGAGCAGGGTCCCATGCGATACGGGATGCCAGATGCAGGATGCAGACCCGATGGGCATGTTCGAGGGTAGGACGCAGGCCTCGGTCCTACGCCGATTCATCGACCCGTCGGGTCGGGATCGGCCCTACGTCGTCTGCCCGGCCGGGGCCGTCTGCATGACCTGGTCTAACACGCGGATGACCTTCTCGGGGGCGAAGGGCTTGACGATGAAGTCCCGGGCGCCGGCGGCGATGGACTCGATGACGAGGGGTTCTTGACCGAGCGCGCTACACATGACGATCCGGGCCTGGGGGTCGAAGCGGAGGATCTCCCGGGTCGCCTCGATGCCGTCCATGACGGGCATGACGATGTCCATCGTGACCAGGTCGGGTCGGACCTGTTTGTAGAGTTCGAGGGCCTCCTGGCCGTTGGCGGCCTCGGCGACGACCTCGTAGCGGCCCGTGTTGTTCAGGATTTCCTTGAGCATATTCCGCATAAACATCGCATCATCGACGACCATGACCCGTACTTTCATAAGCCCCTCGCTCCAAAGGCGTCCGAGGTCCCCGACGGGCTCACCGGTAGTCGGCCAGGGTCCGACTGAAGGCGACGACGGCCCGGTCCAGCCAGTTCAGGAAGGCCGGCACGTCCAGATGGAAGACGACCCGGCCCTCCACCCACTGGGTGGCCCGTTCCATCAGAGGGATCGCCACGTGGCCAGTCCCGACGGGGGTCATCTCGCTTTCCCGGACGGCCTGGACCCACGGCCCGACCCAGAGGGCGACCGGCATGCGGACGTCCTCCAGGACGATGACATAGTATATCAGATTCTCATTCGGTTGCCATCGCCGGCCGCCCAAGACCTGGGCCATATCGACGACCGTCAGGACCCGCCCCCGGTGCCACAGGCTCCCGGCGATGAAGGGCGGGACCCGAGGGATCGGGTAGACGGGTGGCGTCTGGAGGACCTCCCGCACCTGGGCGGCCGGGACGGCCCAGTACTGGGGCGCACCGCCCTCTCCGATGCCGGCGGCAAACACGAGGTACACGTCCATGACGGGCCGTCCGGGAGCTCGGGAATTCGGGAATCCGGCCATTCGGGAGCTCGGGAATTCGGCAGTTCGGCAGAGGGGCCGTTCGGGAGGGCCGCTCGGCGGCCGACGTAGAAGGCAGAGGGGCGTATAGCGTTCCCCGCCCCCGCGTCGCCCCTGAAGTTTTCTTGGCTCTTCGCCTTCTCTTGTCGCCGACGGCTGGCTCCCCCATGCCCGAGTCCCCGAACCGCCGAATTCCCGCATCTCACACGGCAAACTTCTGGACGGCCTCCTTCAGGCGCTGGGCGATGGCGGCCATGTCCTCGGCCGACCGCAGGTGCTCTTCGGTCGCCGCCGACTGTTCTTCCGTCGCCGCCGACACCTCCTCGGCGGCCGCCGCATTGTTCTCGGCCACGTGATTAATTTCGCCGATATGATGCAGGATATCCTGAACGCTCCTCAACTGCTGGTTCGTCATATCGACGACCTGCGTCGCCTGTCGGTACGTCTGCTGGGAGGCCTGGACGATCTGTTCGAAGCGGCTCAGGCTGGACTGGAGACCGGTCTGGCTCTCGTCGGAATGCCGTACGCTCTCTTCCATGACCTGATACACCGACTGGCTCTGATGCTGAATCTCATCGGCCAAGACGCTGACCTCGTCAGCCAGCTGGCGGGTCGAGTCGGCCAATTTTCGGATTTCTTCGGCGACGACGGCGAAGCCCCGCCCCTGCTCGCCGGCCCGGGCCGCCTCGATGGTGGCGTTGAGGGCCAAGAGGTTTGTCTGCTGGGCGATGTACTGAATCCGCTTGACGGCGTCCGTGATGGACAGCGCCCGTTGACCGAATCCGTGGACGTGGCGGGACGCCGCGTGGATGCTCTCCCGGGTCGCCGATACGCGCTGGAGGAGCTGGCCGATGAGGTCGATCCCGTCCCGGGCGGCCTGGACGGAAGCCTCGGCCGTGGCGCACGTCATCTGGGACAGGTCGGCGATCTGTCGGGTCTGGTGCTCTAACTGCTGAAGGAGGCCTTGGACCTGCTGAATTCGCTGGGCCTGGACTTCTGCCCCCCGGGCGACGTCCTGCATCGTGTTGGCGATCTCCTGAGCGCTGGTGCTGACTTCCTGGGAGGCCGCCCGGAGGTGGACGGCCATCCCGTGGAGCTGGTCACTGGTATGGTGGATTTCCTGAATCAGCCGACGGAGCTCCACGACCATCTGATTAAAGGAATCCACGACCTGGCCGACCTCGTCACGGGTCCGGGGGTCGATTTGCACCCGCAGGTCGCCGCTCCGGACCTGCAGGGTCGCCCGGGCCAGGTCCTGGATCGGGGGCAGGAGCCAGAAACGGGCCGACAGCCATCCCAGGCCGGCCGCCAGGAAGACGATGACAAAGGCCGGAAACAGGGACGCCAGGGTCACATACAGGGGACCGGCGCCTTCGACCTGCGGTAACGTGTTCCTGAGAAAGCGGGATACGAACAGGTCGAATACCAGGTAGCTGATACCGGCGACCAAGAGAAACGCCAACGTAAACTTCTTTTCCATTCCTGACCTCCCTCGGGACGTGACGGCGGGACGGAGTGACAGGAGCCGATCTCACGGGTCCAGCTTCGGAAATCGTTTTCCCCCATTTCGTCACTTCGTCACTCCGTCACTTTCCGAAAGACATGCCACGTCGGGGCTTCCGGGACCCAGGCCGCCTCCCATGCCGGTGGGATCCGTTCCACACTTCCCAAAACCAGCCGGCCCCCGGGCCGCAGGACCCGGTGGACCTCGGCCAGGATTTTATCATGGTGGTGAGATTGAATGAAGATCAGGAGATGCCGGAGCAGGACCAGGTCGGCGACTTCGGAAGCGATGGGGAGTCGGAAGACGTCGCCTTGGACGAAGCCGACCCGTCGGGCGGCGACGGGCCGAATCCGGTAGCGCGCCCCCGAGGGGTCAGCCGGTTCCAGGAACTCGGCCCGTTCGTCGTCCGTCACGTGCCGCAGTTCCCGGACCCCGTAAACGGCCTGCACGGCCTGCCGCAGGTCCAGGCCGTCGATGTCCAGGCCCACGACGTACCAGTCGACGGCCGACCGCCAGGTCCGGTGACACGTGATGGCCAGGCTGTATGCCTCCTGCCCGCGACTGCACCCCAGGCTCAAGGCCCGGAAGGGCCGACCCGGGGGCCACGTCTGGAGCACGTGCGCCCGCAGGTACTCGAACACGCCCCGCTGGCGGAAAAACTCCGAGAAGTCCACCGTGAGGTAGGCGATGAGGTCCGGGACCCTTTCGGGATGGGCCGTGAGGGATGCCAAGAGCTCGGCCGGTCCCCGGAGGCCCTGGCGGGCCATCCAGGTCTCCAGACGCCGCCGGAGCACGTTGGGTCGGTACCAGTCGAGGGCGACGCCGCTGACCTGCCGGATGCGGGCCCAGAGGTCGGCCCAGGCTTCGGCATCCGCCTCCGCCGGAACATGCATGGGACCGTCGGTCGCCACGGGGGAGCCTCCCGAAAGGCAGGATACAGGATGCGAGATGCGGGATGCAAGATAGCTGACCGCAGGGCGAACGGACCTTTCGAGGCCCTTCTGGCGTCTACGGGCCAGGGTCCATGGTCCAGGGTCTATGGTCCAAGACCCTCAAGGATCCGCCGCTTCGAACGCCCATCTTGCGTCCCGCATCCTGCATCATGTATCCTGCTTCCCCCACGGAGGCGAGACGTGGTGTATCCCATCATCTTAGGGATTTTCTTCCTGTCCGGGGCCCTGGGGCTCGGTTATCAGGTCCTCTGGAGCAAGTACCTCCTGGACTTCATCGGGGTCAGCGCTTACTCCTATGCGACCGTCCTGGCTTCCTTCATGGGGGGCCTCGCCCTGGGAAGCTGGCTGTTGGGCCGATGGGCCGACCGGTGGACCGTCCCGCTGAAGCTATATGCCTACCTGGAGCTGGGCGTCGGACTTTACGCCATCGTTTACCTGCCCCTGCGGGAGTGGGTCGCCCGCCTGTATGCTCACTGGGTCCGGTTCACGCCCGAACAGGCCGGGGCGGCCGTCGGCCTGTGGGCGAAGGTCATCGTCTCGGGCCTGCTCTTGCTTCCGCCGACGATCCTGATGGGCGGGACCTTTCCGGCCCTCGTCCGTCATGCGACGGAGAGCCTTCAGCGGGTCGGCCGACGGGCGTCTCAGCTCTATGCCGTGAACGCCTTTGGGGCCGTCGCCGGGACCCTGCTGATGGCCTTCCTGCTGATGCCGACCCTGGGTATGCGGGCGAGCCTGATGGTCCTGGCCTTACTCAACGGGTGGGTCGCCCTGACGGCCCTCCTGCTGACCCGTAGAGGCCCGGCGGCCGTCGAGACGGAGACGGTCGGTCCATCCGAAACGGAATCGCCCGTTTCAGTCCCCGACCCCGGGGCTCTTCCGAGTCTCGACACCGAACACCGGCCTTGGTATGTCCGCGCCGGCCTCATCCTGATCTTTCTCGAGGGCTTTATCGCCTTTGCTTACGAAATCGCGTGGACCCGCTTCTTCGGGGTCGTCCTGGGTTCGAGCACGTACTCCTTTGCCGTCATGCTGGCCGCCTTCATCACGGGCATCGCCGTCGGCTCGGCCGTCCTGGCCCGCATCGAACGGGCCATCGGGAATCCCCTGGCCTTCTTTGGATGGACCCAGGTCCTGGCGGGCCTGCTCGTCTTGCTCCCCCTGCCCCTTTATCCGTACATTCCGTGGCTGTTTAAGCAGTACGCCAGTCTGTTCTCGAACCGGCTCGGGGCCTTTTACCTCTACGAGTTCGGCAAGCTCCTGCTCTGCTACCTGATCATGCTTCCGCCGACGGTGTTCATCGGGATGGCCCTGCCTTTACTGGTCAAGGGCCTGAGCCGGCGCCTGGCTTCGCTCGGGCAGGACACGGGCCGCGTGTATGCCTGGAACACGTGGGGCAACGTCCTGGGCGCCCTCGTCGCCGGCACGGTCCTCTTGCCGGCCCTGGGGATGGAGCGGCTGATCCGGTGGAGCGCCGTCGGAAACGGCCTCCTGGGCCTGGCGGCCGTGGCCCTCTTCTCCGGACCGGCACCGACGGTGCGCCGGCGATGGGCTTCGGCCCTGTCGGCCGTCCTGGTCGTCGGCCTGATGGCCGCCTACCCGTTCCTGACAGGGCCCTGGGACGCCCGGTGGTTTACACTCCAGCCGTTCCGGCGGGGCGCCGCCCTGTCTCTGGCCGAGACCCGGCAGGGCTTCCAATCCCAGGCGGTCGTCCTCTTTCGGGACGACCCGGCGGCCCACCTGATGGTCGTGCGGTTTCGACCTCCCCCCCAGACGTCGGGCAAGGACGTGAAGGCCACGAATCCGAACGAATCCGGGAGCTATACCCTGTTCGTGAACGGCAAGCCGGACGCCTCTTCGTTCGGCGACATGCCGACGCAGGTCCTGTCGGCCCACATCCCGTTGCTCCTGCACCCCGACCCCCGGGACGTCCTGATCATCGGCCTCGCCAGCGGCACGACGGCCGGCTCGGCCCTGAAGCACCCGGTCCGCCGGGTCGACGTCGTCGATATCGTCGGGGCGATGCCCCAGGCGACCCGATTCTTCCTGCCGTGGAACGGCAACCCCTTCGCCGACCCCCGGTTCCGCCTCATCGTCGACGACGCCCGGAGCTACCTGTCGTATACCCGTCACTCGTATGACGTCATCATCTCGGAGCCTTCCAACCCCTGGATGGCCGGGACGGGGGCCCTGTTCTCGGTCGACTTCTACCGGCGGGCGACCCGGGCCCTGCGGCCGGACGGGCTCTATCTCCAGTGGCTTCAGGCCTACGAGATGGGGGACCCGGCCTTCGTCGCCGTCGTCCGGAGCTTC
Source organism: bacterium HR11 (assembly GCA_002898535.1). Taxonomy (NCBI): domain Bacteria; species bacterium HR11. The sequence continues at coordinate 49,576 of BEHN01000011.1, read as the reverse complement.
CGGCAGGTCTTCCCCTGGGTCTACGGCTTCCAGGGAAACTCCAAGGACGTCCTCCTCATCGGAAGCCGGTCGCCCCTGCGGCCCCGGTGGGACGTCCTGCAGGCCCGCTTTGAACGAATTCGGGACCACCTGAAGACCCTGCAGATCGAGGACCTCGCGACCCTGCTCTACTTCCAGCGGTTCTCCCCGGCTACGGTCGACTATATCGCCGCCCTGGACGACCTGGAGAATACGGACGACAATCACCTCCTTGAGTACCGGGCCCCGCGGGACCTCTTTCAGCGCCTCGGCGTCGTCCTGCCCGAACGTTTCGACGAGCGCCCGACGGCCGCCCCGACCCTGTTCTGGAATGAGTACGTCCGACGCCATCCGCAGGAAGTCCGACCCTTAGCGACCCTGCCCGTCCTGGCCGACGGCCGTATCGGGTATCCCGGCATCTTGCGCATCTTCCAGATGGCCGTGTATCACCTTCACGGGCCGGCCCTGAGGAGTTCCCCCGAGGCGGCCCGGTGGTTTCCCCCGACGTTCTGGCTCCAGGCCCCACTTGCAGGTGAGGCCCTCACCGAGCAGGTCCGGACCTGGCTCCAGCAGGGACTCCGACCTCAGGCCGTCCGGCTCATGCAGGAGTACGCGCCCGTCGTCCTGACCGTCTCGGTCCTGTCCCCCGAGCAGGCCACGTTTTGGGGGCCTCACCTGCAGGCCTGGGCGGCGGAACCGGAGCTTCGCCGGACGTATATCGAATGGCTCATGGCGACGGGCCGGACCGAAGAAGCCGCCCGGGAACTCCTCGGGTGGGTCCAAAGTCCGTCGCCGCCCCCGGCCGAGTGGGCCGTCTTGCGGGCCTGCCAGATCGACCGGACCGACCTCTGTCGGACGGTCCGAGACGCCGCTTTACGGCGGGGCCCGCACCCCGTCCTGGAGCGCCTCGGGGAGGTCGGGCGATGGGGGGTGGAGGAATAGGGAGTGCAGGCGTCCTCGCCTGAGAAGCGTCCGGGGATCCGGCAGTTCGGCGGCTCGGTACGGGAGGCCGCCCGGGAGTCTGCCGCCGTCCGACGCCTTGTCTTCTTATCTCCTTATCTTCATAATTTCGTCACGCCAAACTCCCGACCAATGGCCGAATCGCCCGACCGCTGAACCCCCTGAACTGCCGGATGGGAGGTCTCCGATGGCCGCCACGCTGGAGGAACGGGTCGCCTACCTGGAGGGCCGGGTCGAGGAGCAGTCCCGCCTGGGGACGGAACTCCGGGAGATGGTCGCCCACTTGGACCAGAAGGTGGACCGGTTTCGGGAGGAGCTGTCGGCTCAAATCCAAGCTGTCGATCGGAAGGTCGACCGACTCCGGGAGGAGCTGACGGCTCAAATCCGGGCCGTCGACCAACGGCTGTCGGCCCAGATTCAGGCCCTGGACCAGAAAATTGACCGGGTCCGGGAAGAGCTGTCGGCCCAGATTCGGGCCGTCGACCAGAAGGTGGACCGATTCCGGGAAGAGTTGATGGCTCAAATCCAAGCCGTCGACCAAAAGGTGGACCGATTTCGGGAAGAGCTGTCGGCCCAGATTCAGGCCCTGGACCAGAAAATTGACCGGGTCCGGGAAGAGCTGTCGGCCCAGATTCGGGCCGTCGACCAGAAGGTCGACCGATTCCGGGAGGAATTGATGGCTCAAATCCGGGCCATCGACCAAAAGGTGGACCGATTCCGGGAAGAGCTGTCGGCCCAGATTCGAGATGTCGACCAGCGGCTGTCGGCCCAGGTCCAGGCCCTGGACCAGAAGATGACCCGCTACTTCACCTGGCTGATAGGCCTGTACATCGCCGGCCTGCTGGCCATCATGGCGGCCCTCCTGGGCCGATGAGCGGGGAGCCGGCCATTCGGGAGTTCGGCGGTTCGGGGACTCGGGCGGCGGGGGAAGGGATGGGTCCTTTCGGCCGGCACCGGCGGTCGGCGGCAGGAGAAAACTTCAGGGAGACGCGGAGACTGGGAACGCTCCATGCTCCCTTGCCTTCTACGTCGGCCGCCGAGCGGCCTTCCCGAACGGCCGGCCTGCCGGACCGCCGAATGCCCGAATCGCCCAACTGCCTTACTCCGGAGGCTCCCATGCGCCCGAAGAGCCAGACCCGCACGGCCCGGGTCAAGGCCCGCATCCTCCTGCTCGTCCTGGGCCTGACTTTCGCGCTTCAGGTCGCCTGGAACTATCATACGGAGCGGCGCTTCGGGGCGGCCTTCCCGACCGTCTACGCGGTCCTGTACCTCCCCCGGGGCACGCTGTTGGACCTCATCTCGCTGGGCTTCCGCCAGGCCCTGGCCGACGTCATCTACCTGTGGTCCATCCAGTTTTACGGGAGCTACGAAAACCCCCTCCGCTACCAGTACATTCACAAGATCTACACGCTCATCGCCGAACTCGACCCCCTCTACCGGGACCCCTACCGCCTGGCGGGCCTCATCTGCGTCTTCGAGGAGCACCGCCTCTACGACTGCGCCCTGCCGATCCTCGACCTCGGCCTAAAAAACAACCCCGACGCCTGGGAAATCGCCGTTGACGCCGGTTACTACAGCTGGTACCAGGGCCGGGACTACAAGAAGGCCTACGAATACTTCGACAAAGCCTCCCGCATCCCCGGCGCCCCGCCCTGGACGATCTCCTGGAAGGCCCGCCTGAAGGGTGAGGTCGGGCGCCTGGAGGACGCCCTCGCCCTCTGGCGCTACGTGGCCGAGACGGCCCCCGACAGCTTCACGGGCCGGGTCGCCAAGTCCCACATCCACGACCTGCAGTTGTGGATCCAGGCCCGGGAAATCCAGCAGTGGGTCGAGCGCTTCGTCGCCCTCCGGGGCTACGTCCCCCAGGACCTCCGGGCGCTTCGCTCCATCGGCTACCGGGGCCCCCTGACGGACCCCGAGGGCCGGCCCTTCCGGTACAACCCCCAGATGGCCCGCGTCGAACCCCATCCGGATTCCCTGATCTTCAAGACCCACTTACTGCGGCAACGACCCTGGTAACGGGCCGACCTGCCGATTACTTCTGCATGCCCTCCGGGAAGCTGAGGAACTGACCGCCCGCAAAGGTGATGTCGCAGTCCAGGCCGGTAAATCCCGCGCAGGTCGTAGACCCGGCCGCCGCACAGGCCCCGGTGGGCGAACCCTCGAGCTGGTAACCGCCGATGCTTGCATCCCACTTGGCGTGCTTGCAATCTTCGACGCCATCCCGCCCCTTACTCAGTAAGCTGTAATGACTGGCCCAGGGATTACTCCAAATCGTCAAACAGACGGGATCCCCGATATCGACGGTCCCCCCACCCGTCACGCCGTTCCCCTTATAGTTAAGGACACGCCGCCAGCCGTCGCAGATGAGAGGCGATTGGAACCACCAGCCGCCCTTTTGAAGACCGGGCATGATGCCGGCCGGCGTGGCACAATTTGTCCCCAGGTCCCCATCCGTCGGCGGATAGGCCACGCAATCCGTACTGACGGACTCGATCGCGCTACCTAACGCCCGCATGTCATTCATCGTCCGTTTCTGACGGGCTTTATGCATCGCCGACAGCAAGTTCGGGATGGCAACGGCGGCAATAATCCCGATGATAGCGACTACGATCAGGAGTTCTATCAGTGAGAAGCCTCTTGGAGCGTCCTCCCTTCCGAACCCGCGAAGTCTGGCAAACATCACCGCACCTATACAGAGAGTGACGAGTGACAAGTAACCTATCTCATAAACCCCTCTCCCTGTGGGAGAGGGCCGCATGAGGGCCTTCACCCCCAACCCCGCGGATTTCACGAACCAAACGGCCACGCCAAACCACTCCCTCCATCCCAAGCCCTCTGCCCTTCGCTCTTTGCTCTATGCTCTTTGCGCTTTGCTCGTTGCCCTTTGATCCGAGAAGAGGAGGCCGTGGGATTGATGAGACCGCTTCGAGTGACTGAGCGTCTGGAGAAGGCGTGCCCCGCGCCTTCGAGGCGTCCGGAGGCCAGAGACCCCGCTAACGAAATCGGCCCTGTGCCTGCCGAGCCTCAGGAAAAAGGCTTGATCGGGTGCTATGCCATCGCTGGCTGGAGATGGAGGCGGCCTCACCGGAGAGGACATCCCCCGGTGAGGCATCGAAGGTGAAGCCAAATTCAGGTTACGTACCCTTCTGCATGCCCTCGGGGAAGGAGATAAACTGGCCGCCCGCGAAAGAAATATCACAGATAAAATCGGTAAAACCTACACATGTTGTAGATGACCCGCACGAAGTACCGGTCGGCTGATACGCATTATTAGCAGGATCCCACGTAGCATGGCCGCAGTCGGCTGGGTTTCCATCTCGGCCGCCGCTCACGATGCTGTAGGTAACCGAGCCGGTCGTAGCGCCACCTTCCGAGAATGCCTTACTACAATTGGGGTCCGCGACGGTAACCGGCGTGCCCGGATCACCAGGTGCAGGGGACACATATTTCATCGGACGACGCCACCCATCACAGATGATCGGGTTCTGAAGCCACGCTCCGCCCTTTGTGAGGATCAACGTTAAACCTGACGGTGTCGCGCAGTCTGTGCTGCCCACGTCCGCGTCTGCCAAAGTCGGATAATAGGCACAATCGGTATTCACCGTTTCGACGGCCGTGCCGAGCGATTTCATATCGCCCATCGTTTTCTTCTGGCGGCCCTTCTGGAGGGCCGACAGGAGGTTCGGGATGGCGATCGCGGCGATGATGCCGATGATCGCCACGACGATGAGGAGTTCGATGAGGGAGAACCCCTGACCCTTTTTACGTTTCAGCATGGAAGCACCTCCAGAGGTGATGTGGGAGAATTTGCAGATAGGCAGGTGGGCAGATGGGCAGGTGGGCAGGTGGGGGATGCGGTATCGGGCGTTGCGACCGGACATCCGGCCCCCGACACCGTATATCCCGGCCCCGCTCGCTTGAGAAATGAGGGCATGACCCCGCTCTCAGGCGAGCCGGACCGGGATATACATGGAATCCCGCCCTCATGATGGTAGCAACCTTCGTGCCGGATGGAATCGGACCCAGGCCCGCCGGGCGCGGAATCGTTGATTTTACGAAGAATCATCCCCCGCGCCCGAAAGGCCCGCACGGTCGGGGCCGCCTCCAGGGGTCCAAAAATTGGACCTCCCGGGCGGCCACGGAGTGGCCCCGGACCGGCGTCGGCCGCGAAGGGCGAGTAGCGAATGGCGAATGGCGAATGGCGAGTGGCGAATAGCGAGTAGCGAATGGCGAGGGGCGAGGGGCGAATGGCGAGTAGCGAATGGCGAGTAGCGAATGGCGAGGGGCTCCCGACCGGCCCATCGGTCGACCTGCCTATCTGCCGACCTGCCGACCTGCCCACCTGCCCATCTGCCCATCTGCCGACCTGCCGACCTGCCGGAAAAAATCCTGCAGGAGCTGACGGGCCTCGGCCGCCCGGACGCCCCATACGAGGACGGGCCGGTGATTGAAGGCGACGTTGCCCAGGACGGACACGACGGTCCCGCAGGCGCCGGCCCGGGGGTCCGGCGTACCGATCACGACCAGGGGGATGCGGGTCAGCAGGATGGCGCCGGCGCACATCGGGCAGGGCTCTACGGTGACGTAGAGGGTCGCCTCCGACAGCCATCGGCTCCGGGCGGAGCGAAGGGCCTGCCGGAGAACGCGGATCTCGGCGTGTTCCAACGCCGACCGGTGGGCCTCCATGGCGTTGGCGTCCACGTAGTAACGGCCGTCTGGATAGACCAAAACCGCCCCGACGGGGACCTCGCCCCGGGCCATCGCCTGCCGAGCCGCCTCGAGGGCGACCTCCATCCAGGTCTCGTGTTCCTCAAAGAAGGCTGTTAGGGGATTCATCGGATGCGTCCGGTGTCAGGTGCTCCGACCATAGACCACAGACCATAGACCTGCTGGGGCCCAGGGGTCCATGGTCTATGGTCTATGGTCGGATTTATGAGACCGCTTGGAGCCACGGCCTTGGGCCGATGGGCCGGTCGGAAGCCATTCGCTGTTCGCCATTCGCCATTCGCTACTCGCCATTCGCCACTCGCTACTCGCTACTCGCCATTCGCCACTCGCCACTCGCTATTCGCCATTCGCCACTCGCTCTTCTCGATGGGTCGGCCGGCCAGAGGACATCCCATCGGGGCGTCGCCATCGAAGTCCTACGGATGGAAAGTTTCTCCCACCGGCACGTAGCGGGACCCGCCTTTGGGGAGGGCCAGGACGACGCCGTCGGGGCGGATTGCCTGGATACGAACGCCAGCCCCGAGGCGGTCGCCTTCCTTAAGGATTAACGTGTCCGACCCGAACTGCCAGACGCTGACCGGGGGGCCCTCCGTCTGGAGGATACCCAGCAGGACCCAAGCCGTCGGAGGGGTCACTTCGGGTACGGATACGACGGGCGGTCGGGCCGTATCCGACGGAATCCCCCCGGCCGGGGGACGTCCGGCGGAGAGATTCTCTTCCCACTGAAAGATGTCCCGTCGGGGCGACGTCCAGGTCTCGGCGTTGGAGCCTCCCGTGTCGGTACACGTCATCCCGGGGACGTTCTCCGGTCGGGGCACCGGGATCGGCCGGGACGGACGGACTACCGGCATCTGCGAACCCAGCAGATTCAAGAGTCCGATGTAAGCGATCATAAGACCGCCTACGGCCCAGAGGGACCGTGCCGACTTGGAGGCGCCGTCCGGGGACATCGGGGTCGACCTTCAAGGGTGCCGGGTGTCAGGCCCCGGGTCTCAGGGCCAGGGACTTCGGTAGTCCTTTACATTGGGACCGGGTCTCTGGGACCCGAGACCCCATTCCTACACCCGCGGGATGGTGAGGTTCAAGGGCTGGACGGGACCCTGGGCGATTTGGAAAGTATGCTGCATCGCCCGGGCGATGAACTGCTTGGCCGTCGTCACGGCCTGCTGGACTGAATTCCCTTGCACGAGCAGGGCGGCGACGACGGCGGCGAAGGCATCACCGGCCCCGAGCCGGTTCGGGCTTCGGGTCCAGGGGTGTTCCAAGACGTGGTGGCGCCGACCGTCGTAGAGGACGTCGGTGGCCCGAACCAGGCCGGAAAGCCGGCCGCCCTTGACGACGACGTGCGCCGGTCGATACCGGTGATGGATGATCTCGCAGGCCGCCCTCATGGCCGTGATGTCGGCGATCGAGTCCATATCACTGAGAGCGGCCGCCTCCTCGACGTTCGGCGTCAGGACGGTGGCGACGGGCCCCAGGATACGGGTCCACGACCGCAGGTTCTCGGCCGTATGGAAGGCATAACCGGTCGCCGAACGCCAGACGGGGTCCACGACGACGATAGGGACCTTCACGTCCTGCAGGACGCCGGCGACGAGCTCGGCCGTCTTCAGGTCCGGGACGGCCCCGACCTTGACGCCCAGGACCTTCACGTCGTTGAAGACGGCCTCCAACTGGGCCCCCACGTGTTCCAGGGGGACGGGGTAGACGCCCAGGACGGCCTGAGTATTGTGGGCCAGGATGGCCGTCGCCACGCCGAGCCCGTAAGTGCGATAGGTATGGAAAACCCGCAGGTCGACGGTCAGGCCCTCATAACCCGTCGGGTCGAACGTGCCGATGGTCAGGACGGTCTGCCGCATCGGTGACCTGCAAAATCCGTGACGACGGGACGGCGTCCATCCGACGAGTCAGCGAATGGCGAGTGGCGAGTAGCGAGTAGCGAATGGCGAGTGGCGAATGGCGAACAGCGAATGGTCTGTCGTCCGGGGTCCCTATTCAACCTCGTCCCGCCATCACGTCGTCATGTTAAAAGGGCGAGTGGCGAGTAGCGAAATGGCGAATGGTCAGGAGGCCGGGGTGGCGGTCGCTATCGGACCCCATCCCGCCGTCCCGTTAAAGGCCCGGGACCCGAACGGCCCGACCCGGCTTCCAGACAGGCCGAGCGTCTCGGGTCGCCAGGAGCCAACCGGCCCGGAAGGCCCATTCTACCGTCTGGGCCATGCCGGTCAACGGCCACGCCGGGTCGTACTGGTCGCTGGGCTGATGATAGTGCCGGGCGATGTATTCTTCATGGAGTTTTTCGCCCCAATCCGGGGGCTTCCCGACGTAATGAGTCCCGGCCTCTACGGAGACGGCCGGGACACCCTTCCGGGCCAGGCTGAAGTGGTCGGACCGGAAGAAGTAGCCCTTTTCGGGGAACGGGTCCGGCCGGAGGGTCACCCCCATCGCCCGGGCGACTTCCTGGAGGACTTCGTCCATCGTCGTCCGGTCCATCCCGAGGGGCACGAAGTCCTCTGTCGGGCCCCACACGTTGACACCGTCCAGATTGATGTTGGCGACCGTCTTATCGAGGGGCCAGAGGGGCCGGCTGGCATAATAGAGCGACCCGAGGAGGCCGGCCTCCTCGGCCGTGACCATCAAGAACAGGACGGAACGCCGGGGTCGGATGCCCTGCCGGGCCAGATGGGCATAGACTTCGGCCACGCCGAGGACGGCCGCCACGCCGGAGGCGTTGTCATAGGCCCCGTTGTAGATGCTATCGCCCTGCACGGTCGGCCCGATGCCCAGGTGGTCGAAGTGGGCCGTGTAGAGGACCGCCTCTGACTGGAGGTCGGGGTCCGCCCCCCGGAGGACCGCCGCTACATTTTGCGACGTGAACCTTCGGGCCTCCTGGTGAAATTCGACGGTGACCCGAACGCCGAGGTCGATGGGCCGGAAGTCCCGCCGGGCGGCCCGTCGGAGCAAGTCATCCAAACTGTAACCGGCGGCCTGGAGGATCCGCCGGGCGGCCGCCTCCTGAATCCAGCCCTTGACGGGTAGGGCCGGCTCCACGCCGGGGACGTCCAGGTGGACCTGCTCGCCGGTCCAGGAGCTTTGAACGACTTGCCACGGATAACCCGCCATATCCGGGACGTGGATGACGAAGGCGCCCAGGGCGCCCTTCCGGTAGGCCTCCTCGAACTTATACGTCCAGCGCCCGTAGTAGGTCATCGCCTTACCTTCGAAGAGGTTCGGCTCCGACGGCGGGGCCGGCGGGTCGTTCACGAGCATGACCAGGACCTTGCCCCGCATGTCCTGGCCCTTGTAGTCGTCCCATCGGTATTCGGGCGCCTCGATGCCGTAGCCGACGAATACGAGGGGGGCGTCGGCGATGGAGACGGCCGGTTCGTAAACGCCGCTCCACACGACGAAGTCCTGCACGGCTTGGAACTCCAGGGTCTGGCCCCGGACCTCGACCCGCAGGGGTTCCGGCCGAGCCGTCACGCCGACCATCGGGACGGGCTGAAGGTAGTCCGGGGCGCCCTCGAGGGGCTCCAGGCCCATCATGGCCAGGCGTGTGGCGATGTACCGGGCCGCCAGTCGGTCGCCCCGTGTGCCGGGGGCCCGGCCCTCTAAGAGGTCATCGGCCAGGAACTGCAAGTCGGCCCGGAGCTGTTCGATGCGGATGGCCGTCTCAAATCCGGTCGGCCAGGGCGAGGCCGCCGCCGTGAACATCGAGGTGACGACACTGAAGCCGATCAGTCCAAGCCAGAGAGTTGGCCGCATCGGGGACCTCCGCGGGGAACATCGCAGGGCCAATCGGGAAGGGCGAAGTAGGATACAGGATGCAAGATGAAGGATGCAAGGGTCGGCAGATGGGCCAATAAGCCCGGTAGCGCTCTTACTGACTCATGGCTGACATCGGCTCATGGCTCATAGGCCATGAGCTATCAGCTATGAGCCAATCCTTACCCCCGTCACGCCGTCAGGCCTCCGATGCCCGGCGTTTTTGACTTCTCGCTACCGATCAGTACAATAACCCCCTGTCGGGTTCATGGGATGGCCTGTCTTATCCAGAGCGGCGGAGGGAACGGGCCCTGTGAAGCCGCGGCAACCGGCTCGCGCCCGCGGGCGTCCGGTGCCAACTCCCGCAGGCCGGGGTGAGACCCGGCCTGGCAGATGAGGCAGGCGTTGCCTCGCGCAACACCTCCTCGGGTCGACGACAGCCAAACCCGAACCTGAGCGACGTTCGGCCCCCGACGTCGCGTCCTGGGATATCCCGGCATCGGTGTCGAGTCTTGGTCATTCAGGGGAAGCTTTCTATTGGCAAAGAGCATAGAGCAGGAGGATAGACCCCGACCTGCCGACTGCCGATTGCCGATCGATTCCCTGAGGTGGCCACCGCCATGACGGGCGGCGCCGGGACAGGATGACACCGGCATCACTGCCGGTGTTTGGAAGATGGATGCCGGGATGCTTCCTGCCCGACCTGCCGACTGCCTATCTGCCCATCTGCCGACCTGCCGATTCATTCAACTTGGGCCTGGAGGTGGGACCATGGCGTTTGTCCGAGGGCTCGTGTGTCGAGAGTGCGGCGCTTCGTTCGATGAAATCCCGGCGGCGACGTGCGACCGCTGTTTGGGTCCGCTGGACGTGGCCTACGACTGGGACGCCGTCCGGCGGCACCTGAGCCGGTCGGCCATCGAGCAGGGCCCGCCCAGCATGTGGCGCTATCGAGCCCTCCTGCCCGTGGACCCGACGGACTCCATCGGGGACCGCACGGGATGGACGCCCCTGTGGCATGCCCGTCGGCTCGGGGAAGCCCTGGGCCACCCCCGGGTCTTCGTCAAAAACGACGGGGCGAATCATCCGACCCTGTCGTTCAAGGACCGCGTCGTGGCGACGGCCCTGGCGTGGGCCCGTCGGCGGGGGATCGCCGTCGTCGGCTGTGCGTCGACGGGCAATCTGGCGCATGCCGTCGCGGCGCAGGCGGCCCGGCACGGCTTTCGGGCCGTGATCCTCGTTCCCGCCGACCTGGAGGTCGGCAAGGTCGTGGCGACGGCCGTCCACAATCCGATCCTCATTACGGTGGACGGTCACTACGACCACGTCAACCGTCTGTGCTACGAGCTGGCCGAGGCCTACGGGTGGGGCATGGTCAACATCAACCTGCGGGCTTACTACGGCGAGGGCTCCAAGACGGTCGGATATGAAATCGCCGAGCAGATGGGCTGGCAGGTCCCCGACCACGTCGTCGTCCCCATGGCGGGCGGCTCGTTGATCACGAAGATTCATCGGGCCTTCCAGGAGTTCATCCGGCTGGGCCTCGTCGAGGACAAGCCCTATCGCATGCACGGGGCCCAGGCGGAAGGCTGTGGTCCCATCGTCCATGCCTTCCAGCAGGACGCCGACGTCATCACCCCCGAGCGCCCCCACACGATCGTCCGCTCGCTGGCCATCGGAAATCCGGCCGACGGTCGCTATGCCCTGCGGACCATCCGTCAGACGGGCGGCCGGGGCGTGGCCGTCTCCGACGACGAGGTCCGGGAGGGCATCCGTCTCCTGGCCGAGACGGAGGGCATCTTCACGGAGCCGGCCGGCGGCGTCGTCGTCGCGGCGGCGGCTCGCCTCATCCGGGAAGGCCACATCCCGCCCGACGAGTCGGTCGTCCTGGCCATCACGGGCCACGGCCTGAAGACCCTGGAGGCCGTGACGGACGTGAGGCCCCAGGTGTACGGTCCCATTCGGCCGAACCTGGACGCCTTCCGGGTCCTGTGGGACCGCATCGCCAGCCTCGGGACGCCGTGATGGCGTGACGACGGGACGCGGCCGACCTCGCCCGTCGGGCCTCGGCAGCTACATCCTCATCCAGCCCTCATCATGACGTTCCCTTTTACGCCGTCCCGTCGTCACGCCATCCCGGTAGGGCGCAGTCGCCGCTGTGGTCCTACTCCTGAAGGAGACAGCGATGTCGCGGATTCCCGTCGCCGTCGTCGGGGCGACCGGTGCCGTCGGCCAGGCGCTGGTCGCCGCCCTGCACGGACATCCCTGGTTTACCGTCGAGGCCCTCGTGGCCTCCGAACGGAGCGCCGGCCTGAAGTACCGGGACGCCGTCCGGTGGGTCCTGCCGGGCTCGGTCCCGCCGGACGTGGCCGACCGGACGGTCCTGGACGTGACGGCCGACCTGCAGACGCCCATCATCCTGTCGTGCATCGATGCCAGCCTGGCCCGAGAGCTGGAGCCCCAGTGGGCCCAGCGGGGACACCGGGTCTTCAGCAACGCCAGCGCCTTTCGGCTTCATCCGACCGTTCCGCTTCTCATTCCGGAGGTCAACGCCGACCACTACGCCCTCGTGCAGTACCGGGAATCGACGTGGAAGGGCTTCATCGTGACGAATCCCAACTGTTGCGTCGCTGGCCTGGCGATGGCCCTGGGTCCGTTGACGAAGCGGTGGTCCCTCGAGCGGGTCTACGTGACGACCTTTCAGGCCGTGTCCGGGGCGGGCCTCCAGGGCCTGGCGGCCCTGCCCATCGCCGACAACGTCATCCCCTGGATCGCCGGGGAGGAAGAGAAACTCCAGAAAGAACCGCCCAAGATCCTGGGCTGGCTCCAGGGGGCTCGCATCGTCGAGTATCCCGTCGAGATCATCCCCAGTTGCTATCGCGTGCCGGTCCGCCACGGCCACACGCTGGCCCTCGTCATCGAGGGCGACGCCGACCTGACGCCGGAGCGGGCCGCCGAGGCCTGGCAGGACTTCCGACCGCCGGACTGGGTCCGCCAGCTTCCCTCCGGCGTAGGCCGACCGATTCGGGTCTGGACCGAGGTCGACCGGCCCCAGCCGGCCCTGGACCGGGACGAGGGCCAGGGGATGGTCGTCCACGTCGGTCGCATCCGGGGCCAAGCCGGCCGCGTGCTGTGCACGGTCCTGGTCCACAACCTCATCCGGGGGGCGGCCGGGGCGGTCCTCCTGAACGCCGAGCTGTCGGTGTCGCTGAACCCGGTGTAGATGGTCCGGCAGTCCGGCAATTCGGCATCGAGGATGGCTTTCCATGAGCGAACGTCCGTTGACCGTTCATAAGGTCGGGGGCGGCGCCCTTCGTGCGCCCGAGGATTTCGGACAGGTCGCCGAAGTGCTCCGCCAGTCGCCAGGTGCGAACGTGATCGTCGTGTCGGCCCTTCACGGCGTGACGGACGAGCTCTTGCGGGCCGCCCGGCGGGCGGCCGACGGCGGTCGACCGGCGGCCCTGGAGGCCCTCCGGTTCTTGCAGGACCGTCATGCGGACTGGGCCCGGCGGCTCCTGCAACCCCCGGCCCTCACGCAGTTCCTGCGCTTCTATGACCGGCTCCATCGAAACGCCCAGTCGATTCTCTCCAGCATGGCCCGCCTCCGGGAGACCCCCCCGGCGGCCATGGACCGCCTCCTGAGTTTGGGCGAGCTCAGCTCGTCGTACATGCTGACGCTATTTTTGCGTCAGCAGGGCTTCGCCTCGGCCTGGGCGGATGCCCGCCGGTTGATTCAGACCAACAACCAGCACGGCCATGCCCAGCCCTTGTTCCCCGAGACGCGTCTGCGGACTCGGGAAGTCCTGACGGCCCTCCTCCGGGAAGACATCGTCCCCGTCGTCCCCGGCTTCATCGGTCGGTCCGTCGCCGGACGCACGACGACCCTGGGCCGCGGCGGTTCGGACCTGACGGCGACCCTCATCGCCGTCGTCCTGAAGGCGACCCGGGTCATCCTCTGGACCGACGTGGCCGCCATCATGTCGGCCGACCCCCGGCTGGTCCCGACGGCCTTCACGATCCCGGCCGTCCCATACGAAGAAGCCGTCCTGCTGGCGAAGTTAGGCGTCAAGCGCTTTCACCCTGAAATGCTGGAGTTCGTCTACCGTCGGGGCATCCCCGTCGTCATTCGAAGCTTGAGAGACCTGCAAGCCCCCGGCACGACCATCCACATGGACGCCCGCCTCCCGGACGGGCCTCACGTCATCGCCCACCTGCCCCACGTGACCCTCGTCCGCCTGGAGTTCGCCCTCCCCCTCCGGCGGCCGCTGATCCGGGTCCTTCGGGCCCTCTACCGGGAATTCCGTCCCCTGGCCGTCATGGCCCAGCAGTGGCCGCCGACGATCACGCTCCTGATCGCCGGGACGCAGGTCCCGGAATCCCTCCGGGAAAAGCCGAGTCGGTTCGGCGCCACACGCGTTCACGTCACGACGGCCGGCCTCATCATGATCGTCGGTCAAAACCTGCGGTCCTACCTCTCGACAGACGACGTTGTCCCCCCGCCCGCCCGGGTCTTGCACGAGTGGGCCACCGACGTGGCGATTCCCGTGTTGGTCCCGACCGAACGGCTGGCGGACCTCGTCCGGACGATCCACGACCGGTGCTTTGCGGGATCGATGCAGGATGCGCCGCGCCAAGTGGGGGGTCCAGGAACGAAATCCTAAAGGTTCATCGGTCAGGGTCTCATCTACGGGATACCTCAGACCACGGACCATGGACCGTCCCCTTGCCCCTGGGGGAGAGGGACAGGGTGAGGGCCCTATCCAAATCGAGGAGGTGGGTAGATAGGGAGAGGGGGGATCTACTCGCGATTCGCCGTTCGCGAACTGGACAGTAGGAAGATGGCTTTATATCTTTATGTCGCACGTTCACACGGACGTCGGAGGTCATCATGGCACGCGTGCGAACCAGAGCTTCGCAGACGGCCAGAGATAGCTCGGGGAAACTCCGAACGGCGACTATTCGTATGCCGGAGGGAAAACTCCGTCTCCTGAAGTCTATCGCCAACTTTGAGGGACGGACCATCACGGAAATTCTGAATGAACTAGTTAGCGAGTACATCGAACGACATAGAGAGACCCTGGAGTTTCTGAATATCCCCGGCTTTGTTCAGGAGTGTCAGGAAGGTCTGAGGGAGATTCGGGCCGGCGGTGGAAAGACGCTGGATGATCTGGACGGTTAAAATATCCGATGTGGTCTACCGGTATTACCAGCGGTTGGACCGACCCACGCGGGAGCGGGTTCGGAAAGCCCTGGAGGAACTGGCCCAGTCGGAAGAACCCATGGTTCATCGAAACGTTGCGCCGCTGGTCGGCGCTCTGAAGGGTTTTTACAGGCTAAGGGTCGGCAAGTACCGACTCATTTTTGCCGTCATCCGAGAGTCCCGCACCATAGCGGTGGTGAATCTGGTTCCCAGGGGATCGGCCTATCGGGGATGAGCCGGCTCACCAGTGGACCGCTGGCGGGGGGAAGCCGCCCCGCTTAAGGGCGGATGGGCCCACGGACGGTCGGCTGGGGGCGAATCTGGAAGACTCGAATCTTTCGGTCCGCACCGGCCCAAGCGACCGTTGCGTCGTCGTTCACGGCGGCGTCCCAGGCCGTCCAGCCCGTCGCCTGCCAGAGGGTCTTGCCGGTCGCGACGTCGACGATCATCGGCGGCGCATCCATCAACGTGAGGACGACCCACGCCGATACCCCTGCCGACGTCCCTCCCCTACCCTCGCATCCCGTATCCTGCAGGAGGCGCATTCGGGTGACCGGTGCCCGAAGCGGCAAGACCCACAGCCGGTTGCCATTGCGAGCATCCAGGGCATACAGCAGAAGGCCCCGTGTGGCGACGATCAGGACGCCCCACGCCGTCTGGACCGGAGGCACGGTCACGCTGGCCCCCAGGTCCAGCCGCCACCGGGGACGGCCCCCTTCAAGGTCCCACAGCCACGCCCACCGGCCCGTCGAGACAAAGACTCCGGTCGCGGCGATCCACATGCGCCGGACCGTGACGTCCGCCCCGGCCGGGATCCGAAAAGACCGACGCCACGACGGAGGCTCGGACGTTCCCGCTTCGCTCGGACGCCGCCGGGATTCCTGAAGGGGTCCCGCCCTGCTCGGCCCCGCTCCCAGGCGCTCGGAGGGGAACATCCGCATCGACGGAGGGGGCCCTTTCGCACGCGGGCCCTCCCCCGCCGCCACCGCCGAGACGCTGGCCCACCACCGCAGGGTAGACGCCGCCCACCCACCCTCGCAGGGGTTCTCGGCGTACGGCCATCTGCCCCATCGGACGTCACGACGCGCGCACCTGCCGTCCGTCGGCAGAACGTCCGAGCCCCTTCTACAAACTTCATGCCACTGCGGGACCCAACGGCTTCCCATCCCGTTTTGGACCACCTCCCAGGGGTAGGCCCGCCCCCTCGGGGTGTTTACGGGATTCGACACTGTGTTCATCCGGCTGAACACGGGAGACGGGGGCATCGCCTCCAGAGTTTCCCCAAGAGAGACGGTCGGGGTGACCCAGCGCACCTCGCGCCTGGCGGAGGCCAACTGAGGGCCTGGAGTGAGGTCCTGTGGACCCTGAGCCTCTGGCCGGGACCCGGGCCTCGAGATCCGGGCTCCTCCCGGGTCTGTCGCCACCGCAGGTAGGTGCATCCGTAGCCCCCGCTGGCAAAAGATCTCGGCCGGCCGAGCCTTTTCGGCGTCGCTCTCCCCTACCCGTAGACCACACCACCACGGCGGCGACCAGTCCCAGGCGGGCAGGCTGAAATCGGGTCGGACCGCCGTTACGGGGAATGACCAACATGCAGGGGTCGCGGACGCCGCGACCGGCGAGCAAATGCGGACGTCGTCCGACGTATGGCCGACCCACAGACGGCGGCCGTCGTCCCATACGGTCGCGCCCTCAGGCCACGCCATTCGGGTCGAAGGGGACGACGATCCCTCCGAAAATGCGAGAAGCTCGGTCGGCGTGGCCAGCCAGACCGTCCCGTCCGTGACGGCCCAAGCGCGGGGGCTTTGCCAGCGTTCGTCCGACCATCGGACCGGTGAGGCGTCCTTCGGGGCGCCGGCCGGCCAGTAGACGACGGCGCCCTCGGCAGGAAGCCAGGCGGCCCAGCCGTTGCCGGTCCATCGGAGTTCGGCCACATCGCCGGGTGCCGTCCATTCGACGACCGGCTCGAGGGTCACCTGCGCCGGGCCCGGTCGGACGGCACAGGCCAGGAGGAGAAGGAGGGGCAAGAGATGCAAACCCGATATGCGTATTTTCAGACGCCCGCATGACTGCGGGCACTCGGTATCGCCTTGGGGCACCGCCGTGACCGGCGGCGTTCGGATGGAAGCCGCCGGCGTGACGGCCGGCGTCGTGAGATACGCTGTAACAGGGTGGGTCACTACGAAATGGGTGCGTCGGGTAGATAAGATGGAGAATGGGTATGGGGGCTCGGATGTCAAGTGTTGGGTGCGGGGCATCGGGTTGGGAGCAAGACCTTCCATGGGTTTACCGCCGGAAGTAGGGGCTCGGTCTCATCGAACTCCTGCCCACGTCGGTCGGTCATCGCAGACTTTGGGTTGGCCCTGTCCTGTCAGACCGAGACATCAAGATGCAGGATGGGAATTCCGGCCCCGCTTGGGCGAGCGGGGTCGCGGGACAATCGACCGCCGACCATCAACCGCAGACCATTCGCCATTCGCTACTCGCCACTCGCCATTCGCTATTCGCCACTCGCTATTCGCCCTCCGCCATTCGCTGTTCGCCATTCGCCGTTCTAACACGGCGGCATAATAGCGTGACAGGGGTCGAAGAGAAGCCGTCGCCCGGTCGGAAGGGCCCAGATCGAACGCCGTCACGAAGGGTTTCACCGTCCCAGCAGGGCCGCCATGATGGCCAGCAGGCCGGCGATGTACAGGCCTATCAGCCAGGTGAAGTAGCGGGTCATCTTCTGGTCCAGGGCCTGGACCTGAGCCGACAGCTCCTCCCGAAACCGGTCGACCTTCTGGTCGACGGCCCGGATTTGAGCCATCAATTCCTCCCGGAATCGGTCCACCTTCTGGTCCAGGTGGGCGACCATCTCCCGGAGTTCCGTCCCCAGGCGGGACTGCTCCTCGACCCGGCCCTCCAGGTAGGCGACCCGTTCCTCCAGCGTGACGGCCATGACCTCCTCCTTCGCATCGAATCACGGGATGGAATTCTAGTCCCGCTCGCCCGAGCGGGGTCGCGGGACAATCGACCGCCGACCACAGACCGCAGACCGCAGACCATTCACCCTTCGCCCTTCGCCATTCGCCACTCGCTACTCGCTATTCGCCATTCGCTACTCGCCACTCGCCACTCGCCGTTCGCCTGTATCCGACCTCCCCCACCCACTACCCAACACCCGTCTTCAGTGGCTCCCCCCGAAGAAGTCCCGCATCCGGCGGAACATCCGTCTCTGCTGGGGCGCAATGTCGGGGTGGTACTTGCGGGCCATCTTCTCCAGGACGGCCCGGTCTTCCTCATCGATCTGGGCGGGGACGACGACCTTCACCTGGACGTACAGGTCCCCGTGGCCGCTCCCCTGGACCCGGGGCATGCCCCGGCCGGGTACCTTGATGATCGTACCGGGCTGGGTGCCGGGCTCGATACGGAGCGTCTCCTTCGAACCGTCCAGGGTCGGGATCTCGACCTCGTCCCCGACGAGAGCCTGAAAGACGCTGATCGGCTGTTCGACGTACAGGTCGTCGCCCTGGCGTCGGAAAACGGGGTGCTCCTGGACCTTGATGAGGATGTATAAGTCCCCGGGCGGACCCCCGCGGATGCCCGCATCGCCCTCGCCCCGCAAGCGGACCTGCATGCCGGTGTCCACGCCCGGCGGGATGTGGACCTCGACGGTCTGAGTGTCGGCCACGCGACCCTCACCGTGGCAGTGGGGACACGGATTGGCGAGGACCCGACCGCGGCCCCCACACCGAGAGCAGGTCTGACGGATGAAGAGAAAGCCCCGTTGGGACTGAATCATACCCGTGCCCTGGCAGACGGGACACGCCTGGTCCCGATAGCGGCCCTCGGTCCCCGTGCCCCGACAGTGCAAACAGACGACCCGCTTCGGGACTTTCAGGGAGACCGTCTTGCCGCGATAAGCGTCTTCCAAACTGATTTCCAGCGTATACTGCAGGTCTTCGCCGGGGACGGCGTCGCTCGGGCGGCCGGCCCAGGTAGATTCCCAGGCCCAGGGCCAGCCGAAGTGGAAGATGCGCTCCCATCCGCCGTTCATGAACCAGCGGAAGATGTCCTCGAAGTCCCGGAAGATCTCGGGATTCCAGTACCGACCGGGGTCGCCGCCGACGTGCTGACGAAGGCCCTCGACGCCGTAACGGTCGTAGATGGCCCGCTTCTCCTTGTCGATCAGGACAGAGTAGGCCTCGGTGATCTCCTTGAATTTCTCCTCGGCTTCCTTATCGCCGGGATTCCGGTCCGGGTGGTACTGGAGGGCCAGTCGGCGGTAGGCCTTCTTGATTTCCTCTTCCGTGGCGTTTCGCGGCACACCCAGGATGGCGTAGTAGTCCTTCATGGTCGGGCCTCCTCGGTCATGCTGGCGTCAGTATTTACGATAACAAAGCCGTTCGGGCGGTGAGAAGTGAGATGGAGAGCGGAAAGGGCACCTCCATGGAAGCGCGATGTTTCAAGCATTTGGCAGATGGGCAGATGGGCAGTTGGCAGATGGGCAGATGGGTAGTCGGCAGGTCGGCCGATGGGCCGGTCGGGCGACGGGCGTCTATCCTCGGGACACCGGCCGTCATACCGGTGGCTTCCGTAGAGAGCCCGCCGTCCTGCGGGCGTCCTCCTCATGCACCGCCCGTCCTGGCCGGGTCGATCCCCTCTGAACACCGCCAGTGATGGCGGTGTCAATCCCCTCCCAACACCGCCAGTCATGGCGGTGTCAATCCCCTCTGAACACCGCCCGTCATGGCGGTGTCAGCCTTAACAAGCTTGAAAAATCGAGATCGCCGGGCCACCGTTTTCCCGGATGGGAACAGCATTTCTCCCAACCGAACGGCTCTGCTATCATAGGGGTGCCGGGGGCGGGACTCGAACCCGCACGGGCGTCGCCGCCCAGGGGATTTTAAGTCCCCAGTGTCTACCGTTCCACCACCCCGGCCGTGTCGACGGAACGTTGATTGGCAGAGCCGTTCAGTTCGGGAAAATCCGGATGGACCCGACTTTTCCGATTCTTCGAGAAAGACGACTTTTGAAGCATTCGGCAGATGGGCAGATGGACAGGTGGACAGCTCGGAATCATTCCGACTTTGTCACCCCGTCACTTCGTCGCTCCGTCCCTCTGAAAAATCGTGCTCCTCGGGCAATGGAAAAGGCCAACTTTCACCTCTTGGCACCGGCGTCCGTCATCCCAAAACCGTCCCGATGCCATTCTCTCAGGCCGAACGGCTATGTTAGGTACGGACTCCATTCCCCGCCCCCATCCTACCCGCCCACAATCTCGTCCACCCGGACTGTGAAGCCTGACAATAACTCGGAAGAGGCCCTCTCGCCCGCCCCCCACTTCCCCCGTAGCAGGTAGGCCCCTTGTTGCAACGTGTAGACCTCGATCGTATGCGCTTGGGGGTCGACCAGCCAGTACTCGCGCACCCCGGCCCGAGCGTACTCGTGAAACTTCTCCATCCGGTCCGCCTTCAGCGTCGAGGGCGAGGTGACCTCCACGACGAGGTCGGGCACACCGCAGACTTGCTCGCCGATGCGGTCGACGTGTTCCTTCGCGATGAAGAAGATGTCCGGCTCCCGGATCTTGCCAGGCCACAGCCGCACCGGCAAGGGGGCCAATTGGACGACTCCGAGCTGATGCTCCTCGACGAAGGCATTCAATCGTACGAACAAACGCTTCAAAGCGTTTTGATGGCTATACGTCGGATGGGGCGGCACGATCAACCTCCCCTCGGAGAGCTCCACATAGCGATGGGTGTCGGGCAGGGAGAAGTAGTCCTCCTCGCCCCACTCCCCCTGAGACGGGAACAGCTCCGCCACCGGTGCCATCTTGGCTCGGCCCTTGCGCAAACTCCCCTTCATACTTCACCCTCCTAAAGCCGGTTTCAAAACTCACCGCCGAGGCACCGAGGACGCAGAGGACGAAGGGTTTCCTTCGATTTTTCTCTGCGTTCCCGGCGTTTCAGCGGTAAAATGGGGATTTTGAAATACGTCCTGGTGTTCCGCCCTTTGGAATGGCGAATGGTCCGTGATCGGTGGTCTCTCTCGTGACCCCGCTCTCAGGCGAGCGGGGCTGGGATTCCATCCCTCGGCGTCCTCTGCGTCTCGGCGGTGAATGCCTGAAAACACACGTCAGGTTTGCATCTTGCATCCTGCTCCCGACACCCAATCTCCCACGTATCCTACCTACCGACCTACCCATCGACCGACCTGCCCACATGCCGACTGCCCATCCGCCGGCAAGGATGCCGACGCTCCCAGCGATGCCACATGAGACCGTCACGCCCCACACGCCTGAACCTGCACGCCGTGGGCCCGCGCTCGACGGCACAGGTCGTCGGCCACAGTCGCCAGGCCCTGCGAACGGTAGTACTCGACGAGGCCCCCGTACGCTTCGGCCGAACGGGGGTCCCGCTCGAGGACTTGCTCCCACGCCTGCACGGCCCGCAGACGGTCGCCGACCCGATACTCCAGGCGGGCGACCTGAAGGGCCAGGGTCGTGTCGTCCGGCCGGGCTTCCCACGCCCGCCGGGCCGCCTCGAGCGCCTCCGCCCAACGCCCACCCCTTTCATATAAGGCCGCCAGCCCCCGATAGCCGTCTACCCGGTAGGCCCACCGGTCCCGCATGAATTCGAAGACCTGCTCGGCCAAGCTCACCTGTCCGGCCTCGAAGGCCCGCATGCCGACTTGGAAGAGGGCCGTCCGGGTGGCGTCGTCCTCGGGCGCCTGTCGGAGCCACCTGAAGGCCTCCTCCAGACGTCCGTCCTGAAGGGCCAGTCGACCCAGGCCTTGATAGGCCGGGCCGTACGCCGAGTCCTGGGCCAGGGCCTCCATGTAGATCGTCTGGGCCGTCCCCCGGAGACCGGCCCCGGCCAAAAGTTGGGCCAGCCGACCCCGGTAGTCGAGTCCGGCCCGGTCGCTCCGGCCGTATGTCCGGTCGGCGACCCGGAGGGCCTCCTGGATGACGGCCTCCAGGTCCTCCCACCGGCCGGCCCGGATGCGCCCGACGAGGTCCCAGTAAATCAGGTCGGGGTCCCGGTCCCGGCGGTCCCGCAAACGCTCGAGGAATGCCTCCAGGAGGCCCATCTCGGGATGGGTCGCCGCCAGCGGCAGGGCCCGTCGGATGACGTCCCCATGGCCCTCGTCCAGGACGGCCTGCAGGACCGACCGGGCCGCCTCCGGAAAGCCCCGGCCGACCAGGAATTCCGCCAGCTCCGGCCGGAGGTCCGGCGGCGTGACCCTCTCGAGAAGTTCGGGCCGACCCAGACGGATGAGGTGGCCGTACACCCGCCGGGCCAGGCCCGGGTCCCAGCGGACGGCCGTCTGGAAGGCTTCGAGGGCCTCGTCGATGCGGCCCCAGACCCAGTAGAAGAGGCCCAGTTCGTACCAGAGGGGCGCCTCTGAAGGAATGATGGCCAGGGCGTCCCGCCAGAACCGCTCGGGCCACCGGGACGGCGCGCCCGTCCGCCACAGGAGATCGGCCAGGTTCCGACGACTCACGTAGTCCTGAGGATTCGCCACGGCCGCCATCACGTAGGCGGCGACCGCCGGGGCCGTGTTCTCGACGGACGGGTCCGTCGGCGTCTCCAATATGCCCAGATACTGGTACAGCCGGGACGTCCCCCGCCCGGCGGCGAGAAGCGCCCGGGCTTGTCCGAGGGCCGCCGCCGAGGCCGCCGTCCCCTGCCGCACGGCCCGGTAGAGGTCCTCCTCGACCCGCTCGACGGCGTACAGCCGGACCGACTGCACGATGAAGGCCCCGGCCAGGACGACCCCGACCCCGCCGGCCAGGACCGCCCGAAGCCAGGCCCATCCTCGCTCCGGGGGAGAGATGTCAGGGGAGAGGACCCCGCCCCCCTCGCCTCGCCGGAGAGGAGCCGGGCGTGAGGCCCCTCCCTCCCCTTCTTCCGGCCAAAGCGCCGAACTCTCGAACCGCCGGGTCGCCAAGCCCCGGCTCATGTCCACATGCCGCATGGCGACCATCAGACCCAGGAGGACCATCGCCAGCAGGACGTTCGTCGGAATCCGCAGGTTGAGGTCGACGAGACTGTCGAGGCCAAAGTACGTCAGGCCCATCCGACAGCCCCACGACCAGAGGCCCAGCGTGCCGCTCTCGAGGGGCGTCCGCCGGAACCACCGCACGAGGGCCCCGAGCCACACGCCCAGGGCCGCCAGGCCGAGGAGGCCGGTGTCGCTGACCCACTGGAGAAGCTCGTTGTGGGCGGCGTTCCACCGGCCGCCGGAGTAAAACGACTGGACCGTATAGAAGGCCTCACCGAAGGTCCCCAGGCCCGTCCCCCAGACCGGAAACCGCCCGATGAGCCGGAGCGTGTCCCGCCATGCGCTTAGACGACGGCCCGGCTCGAGTTCCAGCTCCTGCGGGATCAGGGCGAGCCGCTCGAGGATCGGTCGGGGCCCGACCCACAGGAAGAGGACCAGACCGAGAAGGAGCAGGACGACGAGGGGCCGGACCCACCGACGACGACCACCCGGCCGAGACCCGGGGGCCACCGCTTCCCGACGGTTCGACCGCCGGAGCGACCCTCCCAGGAGCATCCCCGCCAGGACGAGAAGCGTCGCACTGATGCCGCCCCGGGACCGGGAAAAGCCGATCCCCAACAGGATGGCCAGAATCCCCAGCGTCAGGACGGGAAAGAGACCGCCCGCCGTGTTCAGGACCACCCGCACACGCCCCCAGAAGTTCCGGGGAAGCCGACGCCGAAGCTCCCCCCACCAGCCGAGCCATACGGCGATGGCGACCGGCAGGCTCAACCCCAGGAAGTCCACGTAGTGGTTTGCGTTGTAAAACGACCCCGACGCCCGGTCGACGGTCGCCCGCTCGGCGGCCGGCCACGGCAGATGGCCCGTCCAGTAGCCAAAAAGCCCGTACAGGGCCTGAAATACGGCCAGGACGATGACGGCCCCGAAGGTCCAGCCGATGAGGGTCCGTCGCCGCCAGCCGTAGGCGACGGCGAAGGCGACGGCCCCGCAGGCGGTCCAGTCCATCAGGTCGTGCCACGTCCCCTCGGGCCAGATCGAGATCGGACGGCAGGGCCGGTCAGACCCCATCAAAGGGAGGAGCGCGCGAACCGCTCCGCCCTGGGGAATGTCGTCAAGGAGGCGTGAGAAATCCTCGGGTCGGGCCCGGTCCCAGACCCGGGCCGTCTCGGGAGCCACGACCCGGAGGACGCCCGCCGGCAGGGGGGCAAGGGTAAAAAGCACGAGTCCGAAGAATCCGACCAAGCCGGTCCACGCCCGAAGCGGCAGGCGAGTCTCCGGCAAGCGCCCCCAGGGCCGCAGGAGGACCGTCATCAGAAAGAGGAGGCCCGCCCCCACGTGCAAGACGAGCCGCTCCGGCGGGAGCGTCCCGCCCCACCGGAACATCGTGAACCCCAGGAGCCCGACGACGAGGCCCCACCGCATGAAGAGGTCATAGCTCATGGGTCATGGCTCGTAGTCGCATCTCTCGGAACGCCGCCCGTCATGGCGGCGTCCAAAGAATACCCCGAGCGCCCGCCGTGATGCGGGCGTCTCCAAACCCGCCCATCGGGCATGCAGGATACAAAACGCAGGATGCTGGATGCAAGTAAGGACAACCCCCGGGTTGCCCCCGGATGAGCAAGCACCGGGCCTGCCCCTGACCCCCTCTGTCCATCGATCCCAACGCCAGCCGTCATGCTGGCGTCTATCGCCTATGGGGGGCCATCCCTCACTTATCAGAGCGGTTCGGTCCGTGAAAAGCCTCATAAATTCAACTTTTCCGACCCTCCGGGAAAGACGATTTTTCAAGCATTCGGCCGATGGGCAGGTCGGCAGTCGGCAGATAGGCATTTGGCAGATGGGCAGATGGGCAGGTCGGCAGGTCGGCAGATGGGCAGTCGACAGGTCGGGCGACTGGTGCCTATCCTCGGGACACCGGCCGTCATGCCGGTGCCTTCCGTAGAGAGCCCGCCGTCCTGCGGGTGTCCTCCTCATGCACCGCCCGTCCTGGCCGGGTCGATCCCCTCTGAACACCGCCCGTCATGGCGGTGTCAATCCCCTCCAAACACCGCCAGTGATGGCGGCGTCATCCCCTCCGAACACCGCCAGTCATGGCGGTGTCATATCCCCTCCCAACACCGCCAGTCATGGCGGTGTCAGCCCCTCCGAACACCGCCAGTCATGGCGGTGTCAGCCTTAACAAGCTTGAACAATCGAGATCGCCGGGCCACCGTTTTCCCCTGATGGGAGCCGCATTTCTCCCAACCGAACCGCTCTGATAACAGAGCCGTTCGGTTCGGGAGAATGGTGTCCGATCGACTTTTCCCGTCGCCCGGGAAGCACGATTTTTCAAGGATACGGGATACGAGATGCGAGATACGGGATCCCGAGGGGCTTGGGGCCTCGGTGACGGCTTTTCCCGTCCCGTGGCCCTATCTGCCGACCTGCCCACCTGCCCATCTGCCCACCTGCCTATCTGCCGACCTACCTACTTGACATACTCCCCCTTCTTGTCCTATAAATACAAGCTGGGGGTTTTTTCGGACCCCTTTCTGGGACTGACAGGCCGGAGGTGTACTTATCCCCTGACTCCCCATTTCTACCCTGCATCTTGCATCTGCCGAATTCCCGAATGGCCGGATGGCTCTGGACCCCGCTCTCGGGCGAGCGGGGCGGGGATAAAAAGGACCCACCTCCCGGATTCCCGAACTGCCGAATCCCCCTGGAGGTCACGAGTGCTGTTGGCATACATTCAGGAGGCCCTGAAGAGGGCACGATACGAACTTATCGAGGATGAAGAACCCTATTATGGCGAAATTCCGGAATTGCCCGGCGTATGGGCAACCGGGAAGACATTAGAGGAATGTCGGGAGAATCTACTCCAAGCGGTCGAGGATTGGCTACTTTTTAGTATCGCCAATGGATTTCCGATACCTCCGATCGGGGGCATCACCCTCCATGGGCCGGAAAAAGCGACAGCGTAATGACACGCCTGACGCCTGTCTCTCGGCAGGAGCTCATCCGGCGCCTCCGGCGATTAGGGTTCACGGGACCTTATGCGGGGGGTCGGCACGAGTTCATGGTACGTCAGGATATGCGGCTCATTTTGCCGAACCCTCATAGAAGTCAAATCAGTGTAGACCTCCTCCGCCGCATCTTGAAAAGGGCCGGCATCAGCCGGGAGGATTGGCTTAAAGCCGGTTGACATAGCCCTTCAGCCCGTGAGAACCCCGGTCAGCTCAGCTTTCCCGACTCATCGAGCCTGTACGATTTCCGAACTCCCGAATTGCCGGATGGCTTTGGACCCCGCTCTCAGGCGAGCGGGGCGGGGATAAAAAGGACCCACCTCCCGAATGCCCGAATTCCCCGAACTCCCGAACTGCCGGATTCCCGAATTCCCCACACGGCCTTATCCGCCGTCCCATTCCGATGGCCTGTTACCTCGTGACCGGTGCCGCCGGCTTCATCGGCTGGCGGGTCTGTGAACAGCTCCTCGACGCCGGCCATGCCGTCGTCGGCCTCGACAACCTCAACCACGCCTACGACGTCCGCCTCAAACAGTGGCGCCTGGCCCGGCTGAGGGAGCGACCCGGCTTTACGTTCCATCCCCTGGACATCACCGACCATGCGGCGCTCACCCGGCTCTTCCTCTCGCCGTTGAACTCCGACCCACCCTTTGACGCCGTCATCAACCTGGCCGCTCGGGCAGGCGTCCGCCCGAGTGTCGAAAATCCGTGGGTCTACTTCGAGACGAACGTGACCGGGACCCTAAACCTCTTGGAGCTCTGTCGGACGCACGGCGTCCGGCGATTCATCCTGGCCTCGACGTCCAGCCTCTACGGGGCCCGTAATCCCCTGCCCTTCCGGGAGGACGCGGACACGGACGGCCCCCTTTCGCCCTACGCGGCTTCCAAGAAGGCGGCCGAAGTCCTGTGTCACACGTATCATCACCTCTATGGCTTCGATATAGCCATCCTGCGCTACTTCACCGTTTACGGCCCGGCGGGCCGGCCCGACATGAGCCTGTTCCGCTTCGTCCAGTGGGTCAGCGAAGACCGGCCCGTCGTGATCTACGGGGACGGCACCCAGGCCCGGGACTTCACTTACGTGGACGACATCGCCCGGGGTACCCTTGCCGCCCTTGCTTTCTTAGAATCCGACCCCTCGAGTCCGAAATTCGAAATCATCAACCTGGGTTCGGACCGCCCGGTGGTCCTGCGGGACGCCCTGGGCATCGTGGAGTCTCTGGTCGGGGAAAAGGCCCGGGTCGAGTACCGTCCCCGTCATCGGGCCGACGTCCCGGCCACGTGGGCGGACATCACGAAGGCCCGGAGGCTCCTCGGCTGGTCCCCCCAGACACCCCTGGAAGAAGGCCTGGCCCGCCTCGTGGCCTGGTACCGGGAAAACCGCGCCTGGGCCCGACACGTCGCTACCACCGAATGACGAACCGCCTTCCGTCATCACCGGCCAGGGTGGTTTTTCGTCTACAACCTCCGGCCCGACGAGACCTACCACCTGGGCACCCAGAGTCACGTCAAGGTGAGCTTCGAGATGCCTGAGGACACCGACGACATCACCGGCCTGGGGGTCATGCACCTCTTGGAGGCGATTCGGCGGAGCGAGAGCAGGACCTGGCTGAAATCCTGGGGTAGATCATCGCGTATGAGTGCAGGGATTAGCCCAGCGCAAGAAGAGTGCCCGGTCGGGCCTCATTCCTCCGCTCCTGAGCCGCGCGTGACTTTCCCTCGGAGACCTCAACTATGGACTTCATGCGTTTTCGTCCTCCTGGTTGCCGGTGGGCCCACGCTTGCTCCGGGCGGGGCCTCGGAGGCAGGAGTCAAGAGGCTCATTTACTATGGCTGGGGCGTCCGCGACACCCAGTACGTCCGAGACCACTGGCGTGAGATGGAGGAGATGCCCTTCGATGGGACGGGCATCGTGGTCGCGATCGATCGCTCTAAGTTGGAGACCGGTGGTACGGGCAACCAGCTCGGGTGGCAGGTGATGGGGCCAAGGGCCTTCCAGATAGAAGAGTTCCGGGAGGCCATCGAGGACCTCAGGACCGCCCGATGGCGGCGGTTCACGGAAAACTTCCTCCCCGTGGCCCTCTCTTCCTCAGTATCCGCCGAGGGCCTTACCTGGTTCGACGACGAGCGCTGGCGGACGATCGTCAACAACTTTGGCGTCGTGGCCCGGATCGCCAGGGAGGCTGGGCTTCGGGGACTCATCCTCGACCCCGAGCATTACAACTATGCCCTGTTCAGTTACCCGAGCCAGCGGCAGAAGGTTGATAAGCCCTTCGCGGCGTACCGGGACGCGGCTCGCATGCGGGGCCGACAGGTGATGACCGCGATCGCGGCCCACCTCCCCCGGGCCGTGCTCCTCTCCCTCTTCGGCTACACCCTGCCCCTGCGCGAGGTCCACCGGGGTCGAAGCATTGAGGAGGCTAACTACGGCCTTCTCCCCGCCTTCTACGACGGCCTCCTGGAGGCGATGCCGGCTGGGGCTACCTTGGTCGACGGCTACGAATTCGCCTATCCCTTCAAACGGCGGGGTCAGTTCATCAAAGCCTATCGCGAG
The DNA here is from genome assembly GCA_002898535.1 of bacterium HR11. Taxonomy (NCBI): domain Bacteria; species bacterium HR11. The sequence continues at coordinate 21,363 of BEHN01000011.1, read as the reverse complement.
ATCCATGACGAGGCCGTGACCCTGAGCGCGGTGCCCGAGGAGTACCGCAAGAAGGTGAAGGCGGGGTTCGGGCTCTGGCTGGACTACGGCAATAGGCCGGACTTCTTCACCCCGGACGAGTTCCGGCAGGCAGTGGCTTCCGCGCTGGAAGTCAGCGACGGCTACGTCTGGCTCTATACCCAACGAGTCGGCTTCTTTCCGCTGTCGGAGATCGCCCCTGCGTACCTTGACGCCATCGCAACAGCGCGGCAGGGCGGAAGATGAAAATCCTGGTCGTCACGGGCATCTTCCCCCCGGACATCGGTGGCCCCGCTACGTATGTTCCTCAGATCGCCAGGGCCCTGGCAGCGAGGGGCCACGCGATCACGGTCCTGACCCTGAGCGACCAGGTGGATCACGATGACGACAGCTATCCGTTCGAGGTCGTGCGCCTCCCCCGCAGGCTTCCGAAGCCCTGGCGGTGGGCCCTCACGGTGGTCACGATTCTCCGACTCGGTCGACGGGCAGACGTGCTCTTCGTAAACGGGCTGGCCCTGGAGAGCGTTCTGGCCAACTTTCTCATGCGCAAGCCCCTGGTGATGAAGGTGGTGGGGGACCTGGCGTGGGAGCGGGCCACCACCCTGGGCTGGACGGGGGACGACTTCGAGACCTTTCAGCAGAAGCGCTACGGGTGGAAAATCGAGCTTTTGAAGGCCCTGCGGTCCTGGTGGACGAGGCGGGCCCACAGGGTGATCGTGCCCAGCCGGTACCTGGCGGGGTGGGTAGTCCGCTGGGGGGTGCCTGAAGAGCGGGTCGTCGTGGTCTACAACACCCTGGAGCCCTTGGACGGCGTCCAGCCCTTGGTCGTGCCCCTTTCCACGCCGGTGAAGGCGGTGACCGTGGGCCGGCTGATTCCCTTGAAACGGATAGACCAACTGCTGGAGGCGGTGGCAAAAGTACCCGACCTGGGACTGGTGGTCGTGGGGGACGGGCCGGAGCGCCCCCGCCTGGAGCGTTTGGCCGGGTCCCTGGGCGTATCGGACCGGGTCTACTTCGCGGGCCGGCGGAGTCGAGAGGAGACTTTGGGCCTTATGGCCGCTTGCGACCTCTTCGTCCTCAACTCCACCCACGAGGGCCTGCCCCACGTGGTGCTGGAAGCCATGGCCTTGGGCTTGCCCGTGGTGGCCACCGCGGTGGGCGGGACGCCGGAAGTAGTGCGCGATGGGGAGACGGGGGTATTGGTGAACAAAGAGAGAGGAATTGATGCTCAGCTGTTACGCCGGCTCGTGACAGATTTAGGTTTGTGCAGGAACATGGGAGAGGCGGCAAAGAACTGGGTGTCCCAGAACCTCAGTCTGCAGCATATGGTTCAAGGCACAGAAACCATCCTATTAGGCTGTGCAGAAAAAAGGACGACCGATGGCTAACATGGCCAAGCCTGTCTTTCTGGTCGCCAGCTTCCCGTATACTCGGGATATTTCCAGGCCCGAAGATTGGGACTTTGTGCGACGAAAGTTTGAACGGGACTTCCCGTGGTTGCTTACGGATGAGTACCCGGTGATGATGTGCGGGGTGGGACAGGGATGGTCCGGGACCCGTTGCAACGGTCGTATCTGCGCTCGGGCCGGCGCAAAGGCAACGGAAAACCTCCTGCTGGATGCGGTGATGGCATATCGTGCCCATTTCACCGAGGGCTTGAGGGTTGCACACAATGGTCTGGTCATCGGAATTGCGGCAACTCCGGAATCGGGCCTCGGGCTTGCGCTAGCCCGTGCGATCTATCCAAAGAAAATGCGTTTGGTCGTCAGGGTTCAGGGCAATACTTCCAGCAAGCCTTTACTCGTGCACCAGCGCCGTTGGCGCGGAAAGATGCTGGAATTTGTAGAGTCCTTTGTGCTGAAGAGGGCCGATTTAGTTCTGCCTATGGGCAAGTTCACAAAAGAGCTGGCTCTGAAAAGAGGAGCAGACCTTTCAAAGATCATCCCTTTGCCGTTCCCTGTGCGATGGGCGGACCGGGCTCATGTAACGCCTCTTCCGCCTGAACCCGCCGTGCTTTTTGCCGGTCGGTTGGAAAAGGAGAAGGGTGTACACATACTTCTGGACGCCATGGCTATAGCGGTCAAGAGGCTTCCACAGGCCCGGCTTATGGTGGCCGGGGATGGACCCTACCGTCCCGTTCTGGAGGCGAAGGTCAAGCAATTAGGCTTATGCAGTCGTGTTTCCTTTCTTGGGTGGCTCAAGCCTGAGAGACTTCAGCGTGCCTATGCGGAAAGTTGGGTTTTGGTTCTGCCCTCTATTTGGGAAGAAGGGTTGGGCATGGTGCTCGTAGAGGCAGGCCTAATGGGGCGGCCCGTGATCGGTTCGGACCTGGGCGGCATACGAGACATCATTCAACACGGACACAACGGTCTTTTGGTTCCGCCGGGGGATGCCGAAAGGCTTGCAGATGCGATTGTTACGGTCCTGACGAATCCGGGTTGGGCTTGGCAAATGGGGCAGGCGAACCGTCAGGTGGCTTGGTCATACCTCAGCACGAGGGACGAGGCGCTGGAACGAGTTCGTCGGGCGATTCTCTCCTGGGTTCAAGGCCAATGATTGCGGAACTTGCCGAGCGATTCACAGCGGAAGCCCGGGCAATTCTGCGCCACCGTTTAGCCCTTGGTGCCGGTTATCTGGCCGCTGGGCAATACACGGCGGCGGCGCTGAACTTCCTCACCAATGTCGTTATGGCCCGTCTGCTGGGGCCAGCGGACTATGGCCTTGTCGCTTTGACCGTGGCCTATCCTACGCTACTCGGGTCCTTCGTCGGGGTGAAGTCTGTTTCCGTCATCACGCGTTATGTGGCCGGATTCCGGGCGACCGGTGAGCGGGATAAACTCCGAGCCGTCGTGAAACTCGGCTATGGGATAGACGTTCTGGTTTCCTTGCTGGCTTTCCTTTTGGTCAGCGCAAGCGCCTGGTGGGTTGCTGGGCACTTCTACGGCCGGTCCGATCTGGCCAGGCTGATGGTCGTTTACGCTGGGTCATTCCCTTTAGTTGCTCTGGCGGGCAGCAGTTGGGCCGTCCTCTCCTCATGGGAGCGCTTTCGTATACTGGCAGTGTTTGAGGTATTGAGCCCTTTCGTCAAGTTGCTCTTAATCATAGGATTGATCCTTGCGGGTCGGGGTGTTGCCGGTGCGGTGCTCGGGATGGCGGTCGCGCAGGCGGTCGTGGGAGTTGGGATGATGGTAGCGGCCGTTCAAGTCATGGAAAAGGACGGTGTAGGCCGCTGGTTGGGCGTCTCGTTAAAACCTGTGGCGGATATACAGCGAGAAATCGGGCAATTCTTTGGCTGGAATTACCTGCTTGTGACCTTAAGTGGGTTGGTGGGACAGGTGCCTTTAATGCTCTTGGGGCGCTTTCGGGGGGCTGAGGAAGTAGGATTTTACCGGCTGGCGCTGAGCATCGTCACTGTCGGTTCTTACATAAACTCTTCCCTTGGGTACGTCGTCTACCCTGCCCTTTCCGCTCGTTTCGCCTCTGGAGGCCAAGAGAAGGCGCTGGCGTCGATCCCACGCTGGACCGTGCGAGGTGGCTTACCTCTGGGCCTCTTTCTGGGTGCTTCGATCCTGCTGTTTCCCATTCTTATCCCTGCCGTATTTGGTCGGCCTTATGCTCCTGCGATTTTAGCGACTCAAGTCCTAATGTTGGGGAAAATCGTATCGGTCATCGTGTTCTGGTTGCAGTCACTCTACTACGCTTGGGGCAAGGTCGGCACGTGGGTCAAGGGTTATTTCTTATATGCAACGGTCGTGGTCGTCGGAGGGTGGTATGTGGTTCCGAAATGGGGCGTCCTGGGGCTGGCCGCCTTAATTGCGTCGACGGAGGCTTTGTTCTTGCTTGGCATGCTGGCCTTAGCGTTACGCCGCCGGGCCTGGAAGGAGGCAGGTTCACGCGATGCCTGATCGGCTGGATGTGCTGAACACCATGGACGCAGTCGCAAGGCTGTTACGCTGGGCGGGACTCCGCCAGGTAACCCGCTGGGGCCGGGAGATGGTCCGACGCGTCCTGGGTGATTCGCTCCGCATCGACTGGGAGGGATTGACCCTCACAGGGGCTATAGAGCATCGCGGCTATCTCAGGTCGCTCCGTGAAGGGCGCCGTGAGCCGGGGACCGTTGCCCTCGTGCGCCGTCTTGTGCCCGAGGGAGTCACCGTAGTGGACGTGGGTGCCTACATCGGCGTTTACGCCTTGTTGGCCGCTAAGATCGTGGGTTCCGAAGGCAAGGTGTATGCCTTCGAGCCGGACCCCCGAAATTTTGCCGTCTTGCGGCGTAATGTCATGCTCAACCATCTCCAAGATATCGTTGTCTGTTTTGAGGCAGCGGCTTCGGACCGTAACGGTCTGGCGAAGTTCTTTATAAACGAGGGCGACGCCTCGGCGAGCAGTCTGGTTCGGCCATATCCGCATGCCCGTGAAGTGCAAGTCCCATGTGTTCGGCTGGACGAGGCCCTTGCTGACATTGGTGCTGTTCACCTCATGAAAGTGGATGTGGAGGGCGCGGAGATAAAGGTTCTACAGGGAGCGGAGGGGCTGATTCGCCGGAGCCCGGACTTGTGGCTCATATGCGAGGTGAACCCGAGCGCTCTGGCGGCGGGAGGCACCAGCCCAGCGGAACTATTGGGGTTATTATCGGAGTTTGGATTTACAGCGCGGGTCATCGACGAAAACACTATGCAATTGTATCAGATCCCAGAAGATTGGTCACGGGTCAAGTACGTCAATATCTTGGCCCATCGGGGCCATTGGAGCGAGCCATGAAGTGTGCCGGACGGGTCATTGAAGAGAAAAGGAGGCAGGTCCCGTGAAATCTTCTGGACCCGTGGTCCCGCCATCCCCCTACAAGGAAGGTAGCCCGCGGGCGTTGTTATCCTTTGCCCTCGAACGGCTTGGTCTTCTCGGCCTAGCCCGTTTGACTGTACGTCTCCCCCGGTTGGTTCGCCACGGTCTTCGTAGTGTTGGGTGGTTGGCAAGCGCAGCCCAAAATGCTCCTGTCTCCGCCGATGGGCGGCCCATCCCCTGGTTTCCGTATCCGGCGATCCACTTCTTGGCTGACCGGCTTCCTCACCATGCTCACGTCTTCGAGTGGGGCGCTGGCCATTCAACCCTTTGGTTTGCCCAGCGGGTCGCGACCGTTACCTCGGTAGAGTCGGATCCCGGGTGGGCGGCATACTTGCAAAGGCGGAGTCCGCAGAATGTCACGATCATCGTGGCCACGGACGAGAATTCTTACGTCCAAAGTATCACCCATGCGGGGGGGGCAGTTCGAAGTGGTTGTCGTGGACGGGCTGAAAAGTTTGCGCTACCGATGCGGACATGCGGCGCTTGACTGCCTTACGCCCGACGGAGTGATCCTATGGGATAACGCGGACTGGCCGGACTTTCAGCGGGCGTTTGTAGACTATCTCGCTCCTGCTGGCTTTAAACGTCTGGTCTTCCGAGGGTTTGGACCCCTGGGGTGGCGGGAGTGGGACTTTGCCGTCCTTTATCGGCAACCCAATTGCCTGGGTCTTTGATTACAGTCGCGTCGGGGAAAAGAATCCATGCAGGTATTCCGTTGTCCTACACCTGACGAAATGGGCAAGTTCAGAGGGGTTGTCGCCATCTTCCGGCATATATGGACCGGGTCGGTTTTGGATGTTGGATGTCGCTCCGGTAGGCTCCGAGAGGCTCACGAGCAAGTTAGTTCAAATATTGACTATGTTGGGTTGGATTTATATCCTCCCGCTGATGTCATTGGAGACTTAGAAAAGGGGCTTCCCTTTCCCGATGCAGCGTTTGATATAGTTGTCGCTTTAGATGTGCTTGAACACACAAACGACATATACAAAAGTTTTGACGAGTTGTGCAGATGTGCAAGGAGGTTCGTAGTGATCTCCCTCCCTAATGCTTATGAGATAAGAGGCAGGCTGAAATTCCTATTGGGGATGCGTTTATCGGGTAAGTATGGTCTCCCAATAGAACCACCTAAAGATAGGCACAGGTGGATCTTCAGTCTGAACGAAGCCAGAGAATTTGTGAGGAGGCGAGCAGAGAAACGCGGCTTTGTGGTTAGAGATGAAGGTTGCTTGATTGGGCCGAGACGATTCTTTTTGGGCTCCGCTTTAGTTGGCCGCCTGCCCAATCTATTTTGTCCAACCTACCTTGTGTTGCTGGAGAGACTATGATGAAGGTCGCCTTCCTCGGCGGTGCCCGCTACAACCAGCCCTTGGATGCCACCAGTGCCAAGAAGTTCAAAGCACTGGCGTCCTCGGGGGAGATGTTCGTCATCGGCTTTTCCCAGGACCTTCGGCCACGGCGGTTTACCCAGTATGCCCGCCTTTACCTCTTGCCCAAGTTCCCGTGGCCCGTTCTCCGCTACCTGTCCATGTTCACTGCCGGGCCGATCCTCGCCCTCTGGCTGATCCTCCGGCACGGGGTGCAGGTCCTGGTTGCTCAGAGCCCTTACGAGGGCTTTGCAGCGGCGGTGGCGAAGGTGCTGGCCCGACTGTTCGGGCGTCGGACGGTGCTTATCGTGGAGAACCATGGGGACTTTGAGGTCTCCCTGTTCCTTCAGCGACGGGTGCGCTTGCCCGGTGTCTACCGCTGGCTTATGCGGAGAACGGCCCGCTTCGCCCTCCGGCACGCCGACCTCCTGCGTGCTGTTTCCGGCGCCACCCGCCAGCAACTGGAGGCCTGGGCGCCCGGAAAGCCGGTAGTCCAGTTCCCCACCTGGACGGACATTGAGGCCTTCCTGGAGGCCGGCTGTCGGAATGGCCTGCGGGAGCCCATTGTCCTTTATGCAGGGGTGTTAATTCCCAGAAAGGGCCTGCACCATCTGGTACGGGCTTTCGCGAAAGTTGCTTTGGGGTTCCCTGAAGCCCGACTGGAAATTGTGGGACGGGAGGAAAACCGGGAGTATGCGGAGGAACTCCGCGGCGAGGTCGCCCGGCTTGGGTTAGATGGCCGGGTGTCTTTTGTGGGGGAGATCCCGCAGGCAGAACTGGCAGAGCGGATGCGCCGGGCCTGTGTCTTCGTTTTGCCTACATACTCAGAAGGGTTGCCTCGGGTGGTGTTTGAAGCGATGGCCGTAGGCATCCCAGTGATTGCTTCGGCTGTTAGTGGCATTCCGGAAGTCATTCAGGACGGCATCACAGGCTTCCTGGTGCCTCCGGGCGATGAAGAAGTGCTTGCGGAGCGCCTGCGCTGGGTGCTGGAGCACCCCCAGGAGGCGGAGGCCATGGGCCATCGTGCGCGGGAGTTTGCGTGTAAGTTCTTTTCTCCCGAAGCGTACCTTGCGGGCTACCGGCGGCTGTTTGAAATGGCACAGGAGGTTTTGAACTCCTGATGAGGCTGCTTCTGTTCAACTTGGCGACGGACGCCGACGACCCCATTCTGGGTTTCACCACCCGCTGGATTCAAGCATTAGCCAAACGGGTGGAATTCATCCATGTCATCACCATGCGGGCGGGACGGATTGATGTGCCTGAAAATGTCCGCGTCTACTCGGTGGGCAAGGAGAAGGGCTACAGCGAGCCTCGCCGGGCCGTGGAGTTCTACCGGCATCTGTTCCGCATCCTCCGCGAGGACCGTATTGACGCCTGCTTCTCCCACATGATCCCCATCTTCAGTGTTCTGGCGGCGCCGGTGCTCAAAGCCCGCCGTATTCCCATCGTGACCTGGTATGCCCACCCCAGCCTCACCTGGACCCTGAAACTCGCCCATCGCCTCTCCGACCGAATGGTCGCCAGCGTGGAGACGGCGTATCCTTACCGCAAGGACAAACTGGTGGTCGTGGGCCAAGGCATTGATACCGACCTCTTCAGCCCTGACGGCACGCCCCTGGAGGAGCCGCCCCTGATCCTGTGCGTAGGGCGTCTTTCCCCTGTAAAGGACCACCCGACCCTGGTCCGGGCTGCGGCCTTGCTACGGGAGCGCTGGGGAAAGCCCTTTCGGGTGGTCATTCTGGGTGGGCCGGCAGGGCCGCAAGACGAGCTTTACATCCGTTCCCTCCAACGGATGGTGGAGGAACTTGACCTTCAGAATATCGTCTGCTTCCATCCGCCTGTCCCCCAGAGTGCTTTGCCGGGCTGGTATCGGCGGTGCACCGTCCATGTCAACCTGACCCCCACCGGCTTTGGGGACAAGGTGGCCTGGGAAGCCATGGCCTGCGGGCGACCATGTGTGGCGGCGAACGAAGGCTTTCGGGAGACGATGGGGGAGTACGCCAGGATGTTGCTCTTCCCATATGGGAATGCGGAGGCGCTGGCGGCGCGTCTTCTGTGGGTGCTTGATCTGGATGCCTGTGAGAGGGATCTCATCGGCGCCTACCTCCGTGAGCGAGTTTTGGAACGCCATAGCCTTAATGGCCTAGCGCAGAAGATGATTGAGATTCTAGGCAGTGCCTCTGAGGCAAAGCGTTCAACGCATTCTGAAGCGAGGCGATAGCGATTGCGACGGAGTATTCTTGGAAGACTTTACCTGCTGTGGCCCCTCGTGTTGGGTAGGGCCACTCCTACCCGAGTACTGACTGAACTGACACTGGCCGCTTTCGCACGAGGTTTGCAGGGAGACGCACGGGTTCTCGTAGCCGGGGGTGGACCGAACGCGGGATCGGAACATGTGCTCCTCTCCAGCATTGGAACAGTCAGCACTGTCATCTTCGCGAATCTTGATCCAAGTGTCCATCCAACAGTTGTAGCGGATCTATCCTCACCTTGGCCATTTCGTGATGGAACATTTGACCTGTGTATCTCCACGTGGCTAGTGGAGCACTTAAAGGATCCTTGGCTGTATTTCTGTGAGGCTCACCGGATCCTCCGTGACGGCGGTGTGGTGATAGTTGTCGTGCCATTCCTTCACCGTGTGCATGGGTCGCCGTTGGACTACTGGCGCATGACCGACACAGCGCTGGCGATGCTTTGTGAGGGAGCGGGGTTCGTGCGAGTCAAGACGATCCCTGTCGGCGGAGGCCCGTTTCTGGCGACCATTGCGTTGCTGTGGCCCTTGATCAAAATACCTATCGTCGGCGCTTTTTTAGTCTTGCTGGGCTTTCTTGGGGATGTCATCCTCTTCAGTCTGATTCGAGTTTTTGGGAAGGGCACGCCGCTCATAGGGTCGTACCCATTGAGCTATCTGATTTGCGCACGGAAGAAGACGGAGTGACATGGAGGCCTCCTGGGTCGCTCTTCTAGTGGGCGGGGCGGGGGCGTTTCTGCTCCCAAGCCGGGTTCTGCTTGTCTGGGGAATTCCAGCCCTCATGGTGCTGTCAGCTGCTGGTGTCCTGGGTCCGGTTCCTTCCATTGGCGAAGCGGATATCCAGGTGTTTGATTTTGTGCTTCTTGGCGTTGCATTAAAGACCGCGGTTCGCATCATGTTGGCGCGCTCGCAGTTGCACGTTGAGCCTGTGTATCGGACCATCGTAGCTTTTCTCAGCACACTGCTGGCAGCTACCTTGGCGGCTTACTTTCGTTTTGGAAGTGAGGTGTTTGTCGGGGAAATCGTAGCATTCTTAAGGTTAGTAGCGCAAGCGTCTGTTGTGTTTTTGACGGCTCAGGCTGTGAGAACACAGGTCCATGTAGCTCGCGCTGAACGGTATCTCGACTATGCCGGTTACTTGGTGCTCGCTACTATTTATTTGAACATCTGGTTGATCCAGATTGGAAAGCCGCTCGGCGAGGTTCAGGTTCAGGAGAGCGTGATACGGTACTTCGGGCCACTTGGTGACCAAGTCGGTTTCCTATTGATTTATTTCGTCTATAAGCAGCTATTGCTACGGAATTTCTTAAGAGCTTGGCTCTTCGGGACGGCCATCATCTTGACGGGTACCCGAGGGGCTTTGATCTCCTTAGTCATTGGGCTGCTAGTTCTTGCATGGCACAGGCGCCATTACTTTGGAAGAGGGCCCGCTCGGTTAATATTGGTGGTGCTCGGGTTTTTTGCGGCTCTTTCAGTCGCAGTCTGGTTTGACTTAGGCGGCATGCTGTCGCGGCTTCTGGAGGGGGAAGTCCTTAAGGGCGGCGTTATGCAGCGGTGGCTTACGGCGAGTATAGCGCTGCGGGTATTTGCAGACAATGTTCTTACGGGGGTTGGATTTACGGGCTTCCGCTATGTAGCTTTGGACTATGGGGCTGTAGAGCTAGCGATTAAGGAGTTAGGCGGCTTCGCGCCTAACTTTGTTGTGACGACAGGCAACCAATTTCTCCAGGTTCTAACGGACGGGGGCATCATCGCGCTGGCAATTTTCATCTGGATGGTCGTTGCTTCCGGCCGAACCCTGCAACGGGCAGAGGTGCGCGCCTCGGGTGAACAAGGGACTAGTTTCGCGGCTGGATACCTATGGCTGTTGTCCTTGGCCGTTGGCAATCAAACAGCTGCGTGGATACTACCTGGATCCCTAATATCGTATCTCCTGTGGGTCCTTTTGGGACTGGCTGTCGCTGTCAACCAAAATCGCCAATTGAGCGGGCGGATGGCGCTCACTGAAGCAGTAGCTGGCGCTGCATTGGACAGGGCAAAGCGCAACCCGAGAAATGTAAATCCCGACCACTGAGATTATGACTGGTTTCTTGCCACAGGCTGCTTTCGCTCAGAGAACGAGTTGGGATGAACGTTCTTCATGTCATAAATACCCTTTCCGCTGGCGGCGCTGAACTCCACCTGCTGACGCTCTGTCGTTACCTGAAGCAGGCGGGCGTGGAGGTCGTGGTCGCTTACCTGAAGGAGGGCCGCGGTAGCCGTCCTCTTCAGTGCGACTTTGAGGCGGCGGGGATTCCGGTGTTCAATCTCAGGGGCGACGGCGTGAGGTTCGTGCGGCCCTGGCTCCGGTTGCGCCGCCTGCTCAAGCAAGAGAAGCCAGATATCCTCCATACTCACCTCCCCCGTGCGGACCTGCTGGGCTTCCTGGCTTGCCGGAGTGGGTTCTCGGGTTCGTGGGTCTGCTCGGTGCACGGTATCTATGCTAACCATTGGCGCGGGCGCAGGGCGCTTCCCCTGTTTGGACCGGTTTGGCGTCGGGCCGACCGTATCATTGCCATCTCCAAGGCAGTGAGGGAGTGGCTGGTACAGGGCTTTGGGCTTCCTCCCGAAAAGGTCCAAGTGGTCTACTACGGCATCGAGCTCGAGCGGTGGGTATCCCCTGCCCAAGACCTGCGCTCTGCCTGGGGGCTTGAGGGAAGATTGCTCATCGGAAGCGTCGGGCGCTTGGAGCCCGTAAAAGGGCACGACCTCCTGATCCGAGCGATGCCCGCCGTTGTTCGTGAATTCCCACAAACAACACTACTCATTGCAGGGCACGATCCGTGGAGCTATGGGCGTGTATTGGAAAGGTTGGTGATACAACTGGGCATGGACAGACATGTGCGCTTTCTTGGATTCCAAAGTGACATCCCTTCGTTCCTTCACAGTATTGATGTCTTCGCTCTTGCCTCTCGCTCAGAGGGCTTCGGGCAGGTGATCATCGAAGCCATGGCCGCCGGCAAGCCTGTTGTAGCAAGCAAGATTGCGCCGCTCACCGAAATCATACGTCACGGTGAAACCGGGTTACTGGTGAAGCCAGGTGATCCTAATGAATTTGCTGAGGGGGTTGCGTGGATCTTAAAGAATCCTGATCAAGCTCGGCAAATGGGCAAAAGGGGGCAGGAAGTCGTAGCATCTGACTTCTCTGCCGAGAAGATGGCCAATAAGATTACCGCACTATACAGTGAGTTATTGAATAGATTGCAGTGAAATATGATAAACTTAGCATTAAGTTGATTTCAGGTCCTCGAGGTCAGGTGAGGGGACTACTCCCGAATCCCAGCCTCCTCCGTTAAGGCAAAGGCCATAGAGCCAAGGCCAAGATCCCTATGCTCTTTGCTCTTTATGGTGCTGGACCCCATGGTGCCGGACCCCGCTCTTGCGAGCGGGACTTGGATTTCCATTCCGCATTCGGCATTTCTCATTCCTATCCCGCATCTTGTACGTGACCATGCCATCTTGTGCCCCCAAAGTCCTGCTGGTCGCCAATTGGGATTGGGTCATCTATAACTTCCGCCTACCCTTAGCGCGGGCCCTGCGGGCGCACGGTTACGAGGTCGTTTTGGTCTTCCCCTTCGGGAAGTTTCTCGAACGGATTCGGGCAGAGGGGTTCCGGTGTATCCCGTGGTCTTTGGATCGAGGGAGCCTGAATCCTTTGCAGGACGGGCGGGCCCTCTGGCAATTGGTGCGGATTTATCAGGAGGAACGTCCCCATATCGTCCACCACTTTACCATCAAGCCGAATCTGTATGGTTCCTTGGCGGCACGGTGGGGAAGTCTCAACCATCGGGGGAGCATTCGACCGACCGCGATCAATACCTTTGAGGGGCTGGGGTTCATGTTTTCGGACCATCTCAAAGCCAGGCTGCTGCGGTGGGGGCTTATCCCCTTCCTGCGGTATGCCCTGCATAGGCCGAACACGTGGACCGTGTTCCTGAACGAGCAAGACCGAGCGTTCTTCCTTCGCAGGGGGTGGGTCCCGGCCCATCGAAGCACGGTGATCGTTAGCACCGGTGTGGACATTCAGCGGTTTCGGCCTGCGGGGGGTGGACCGGTCGGAAAGGGGTCGGAGGGGCCGCTGACGGTTCTCATGGCCGGCCGGCTCTTGTGGGACAAGGGCGTGGGGGAGTTTGTCCAGGCCGCCCGAATCCTCCGGCAGAAGGGGCTCCGGGTGCGGCTCCGCCTCATCGGGAGTCCAGACCCCGGCAATCCGGCCTGCGTACCTGAGGCGCAGGTCCGGGCCTGGGCGCGGGAGGGGCTCATCGAATGGTTGGGGCACCGGGAGGACATGCCGGAACTCCTGCGGGAAGCTCATGTGGCCGTCCTACCGAGTTATCACGAAGGCGTTCCGCGATTTCTGTTGGAGGCGGCGGCGACGGGCCTGCCCCTTGTGGCGACCGACATCGAGGGATGTCGGGCCGTCGTGCGGCCCGGGGAGAACGGATTCCTCGTGCCTGTGCGGGATGCACAGGCCCTGGCCGAGGCCATCGAGCGCTTGGCCCAAGACCCCGCCTTGCGGGAACAGATGGGGCGGGCGAGCCGGGCCATCGCTATACAAGAGTTTGACGAACAAAAGATTCTGGCCCAATGGCTGACCCTCTATCAGCAGATTCGCACAGAGGTAGGAACATCCTAATGCGCCGTTCGGCGAGAGACCCGGTACCCTCGGCGTCCATGCGGTGCATCCTTGATGCCACCGCCGAGGCGCAGAGAACGTAGAGGGTTCTAAGGTAGGCCCACCGACCTGAAGCATTCATCCCGATCTGAGGTCGCCCTGTATCCCCAGCCCTCCATTACTTTCATCACTCCATGTATGCCTGGACCTGGCCGTTAGCGGCGGTCACCGCCTTTGGCCTGACGCTGGCAGGCGTCCCCCTGGCGGCTTGGCTGGCCCGGCGGTGGAATGCCATCGACCTGCCAGGACCCCGGAAATTCCATACAAAGCCTATTCCCCGGCTCGGCGGTCTCGCCATCTTCGGGGCGGTTATCGTAACACTTGGCTTTTTCATAGACAGCCGAGTCGTTCGGGAAGGATGGGCCATCCTGGGAGCCGGAAGCCTTATTGCTATCGTTGGATTTCTGGATGACATGGGCCGTCTCCATTCTCAGGTGAAGCTGTTTTTTGCGATGCCCCTGTCGGCCCTACTCCTCATAGCGGCGGGGATTCGGGCCCAGGTTTTCCCGCAGGAATGGCTGAACGTCGCGATCACCCTGCTCTGGGTCGTCGGCATCACCTGTGCGTTCAACCTCTTGGACAATATGGACGGCCTGACGGCTGGTGTTTCAGCGATCGCGGCCGTCTTTTTTACCACCTTAGCCCTCCTGAGCGGTCAGCGCCTGGTAAGCCTCTTAGGAGCTGCCACCCTGGGCGTCTCGGTGGGTTTCCTAGTCTACAATTTTCACCCGGCCCGTATCTTTATGGGCGACGGCGGGGCGATGTTCCTGGGATTCCTGATGGCGACCCTGGGATTAAAGATACGGCTACCCCAGACCCCGCCCGAGGTATCCTGGATGGTCCCCGTGCTCATCTTGGGCGTGCCGATCTTCGATACGACGCTGGTGACTGTGTCTCGCCTCCGCCGTGGACTTATCCCCTTTATGTCGCCTGGGAAGGACCATTTGTCCCACCGTCTGCATCGGCTGGGAAGACATCCCCGGCAGGTAGCGCTGATTCACTATGGGCTGAGCGGGCTCCTGGGAGCGACCGCCTTGGGGCTCGAGCTCCTGCGAGTCCCCGTGTGGGGATGGGGCCTCGGGGCAATCATCCTGGCGACGGCGGCCATCGCCGCCATTATCGCGCTGGAGCGTGTTCCTTTCGAGCGGCAGGCGGGCGTGCCGTGGCGGGCGGTCAAGCAGATAATGACGAGGGATGGAGTTCAGTAGAGCGGATTTCAAAACCTCCATTTCACCGCAGAGACGCCGAGAACGCAGAGATGAACATTAATGCACTGACGCACGAGATCATCGGGGCGGCCTTAGAGGTCCATCGTACCCTCGGACCGGGCCTCCTGGAGTCGGCTTACGAAGAGTGCTTATGCCACGAACTGACCCTCCGGCGGATTCCCTTCGAACGGCAGAAGGCCCTACCATTGGAGTACAAAGGTATTCGGCTCGATTGCGGGTATCGCCTGGACTTACTGGTCGCCGGTTGCGTGGTCATAGAGGTCAAAGCCGTCGAGGAGCTCTTGCCGATCCATGAGGCTCAGCTTCTGACTTACATGAGATTAGGTGGCTGGAAGGTGGGTTTGCTCATCAACTTCAACGTCCCTGTATTGAGACAGGGCATTCGCCGTTTCGTCCTGGGATTGGAAGAAGGACGATACATCGGTCCCGGGACTCGGGGGAGGGTCGGGGGAGGCCGAAAAGCCAGATACGGCCCGGAGTAAGTCTAAGTCATAGAACGTATTCAAAACCTCCATTTCACCGCAGAGGCACTGAGAACGCAGAGAAAGACCCTCGTTCTCTGTGTCCTCGGCGCCTCGGCGGTGAAGTGAAAGACGTACCGCAGAAACATAGAGATGAGCCGTCCACTGGGAGGGACGGTCCTATGCGTCGTCGGCCACTGCAGGGTTGTCCCCTCGGACGTTGCCTGATCTTCGGGTTGGTCGGGAGCCTCGGAATGGTCGGGGGCGGGTGGGCCCAGACGGTGCCCCGGCATCCCCTGGACCGGGACCTGGCGGCCGTTCGGGAGCAGTACCGGCGGTTGGGGCCCCTGGCCTGGCGGCCGACGCTGGGGCTCCTGATAGGTGCCGACTCGAACCCATTCCCCGGCATCGGGGTCGAGCGGGCGTGGGATACGTACGTGTCCGGTGTGCCCGGCCTCGGCCTGGCGATGGGCCTCGGGCGCTTCCTGCTCCTTGCCATTCAGGGAACCGTGGGGTATCGATACTCATTTCGGTATCCGGCCCTACGGGGTCTGGTCTATATGGTCTCAGCCCGGGGGGCCATCCGCTTGGGTCCATCGAAACTCGAAGGGCGCCTGCAGTGGGGCCAAGGGATTTATCCCTACACGCCGGAGGCGGACGTGCCCGTCCAGGTGCGGGACCGAACCCTGACCGTCCTGTGGGAAATGCCCCTGTTCCGACGGATGGCCCTGGGGGCGACGGCCGCCTGGAGCACGGTCCGCATCCGGGCCTCGGAAGCGACGGTCGCCGGGTACTTACAGGACCTGCTGGACCGGCGGGAGCGGTCCCTGGCGGCGTACCTTGCGTGGGAGCGGTCCTCTCGGACGACCCTCCTTCTGGAAGCCCGGCGGGGCTTCATCGACTTCGAGGCAGACCCCTGGCGGAACACGAAGGCCTATGAAGTCGTCCTGGCATGGCGGTATCGCGTGACCTCCTTTGCGGGGGCTTCCGTCCGGGCCGGGTACCGGCTTTGGGTCCCGGAAGACCCCCGGGTCCCCCGCTTTCGGGGATGGGTCGGGTCGCTTCAAGCGGACCTGGCCCTGGGGCGGCGGTGGTGGCTTCTGGCGTCGGGAGAACGGCGGCCCGAGTGGTCCGTCTATTTCTCCCGGGGCGGGCGACCCTATTTCGTATATACGCACGCCGGCGGGGGCCTCGGATTCACGCTGTTTCGGGGCGTACGGAGCCGGGCGACGTATGAGCGCTACTGGCTTGAGTATCCCGGCGAAGGGGGCGTCCTGGACCGAGGTCGTTCGTGGCAGGGCGGGTTCGACGTGCGGGTCCGCAATCAGGTCGTGGGCCTGACGGTGGGCTACTGGGTACGGGACCGGAATCTGCCCCTGACGGCCGACCGGCGGTGGACGGTTACGATAGGCGTGAGGTGATCGCGCAGGCCCTGCGGAAAGTAATGGAGCGACGAGAGTCTATTTCAAAACCCGGTCCTGGACCCCGGGACCCGCACCCGGGGTCCGGGAGACCGGAATGCCGAGAATTCGAGACCCATTCCACGAGAAAGAAGTTTTGAGACGGATCCGAACGGTGGGTGGCCTCACCCGACCGAGGGTCGCGATGAAGATGTCTTGACTTAGTAAACCGTTTCAATTAAACTCAGCTCGGTTGCATTTGCACTACACCCTACGGGAGGTAGCCCATGCGTAGTTTGTGGATCGTCGGGATGGGGCTTGTCCTGGTCGGCCTCCTGACGGCCGTCTCCGTGCCGGCCCAGGAGCAACAGCGGGGCGACCTCGGGGGCCAGCTCTTTCGGGAGGACGGGCGGACGCCCGTGGCGAACGCCGCCATGACGGCCCGGCATACGGTGACGGGGGCCGTGTTTCAGGACACGACCGACGACCGGGGACGCTTCCTGATCCGCAACGCCCCGGTCGGGGATTACGAAATCCGAGCGACGGCGGAGGGGGTCACGTACACGTACACGGCGACCGTTCGGGTCAGTCCAAAGGCGCTGACGCGCATCTGCCTGGCGGAGGTGCCGCCCCAGCAGGCCCTGAAGCTCCTGGAAGTGACCTGCGAGACGAAGCCCATCTTCTGGCCGAAATACGGCAAGTACGTGATCATCGGCGGCGTGGCGGCCGCCGCGGCGACGACGGGGATTATCATCGCCGTCACGAAGGAGGAGGTGACCCCGCCGCGACCGTAAGAAGATGTGACGGCGGGACGGGGTCCGGAAAGACCGAAGCGGGATGCAAGATGCAGGACAGCTGAATCGAGATAGACCACAGACCATAGACCGCCGACCTTAGACCATTCGCTGTTCGCCATTCGCCGTTCGCTACTCGCTACTCGCCACTCGCCATTCGCCTTATTAAAAGCCGGGACGGGGGACTCGATTCGACTCACGAGTATGAGCCATGACCTACGACCTGCTGTATTCCAGGCTGAGGCTTCTTGGCCTGTCCTGTCTGATCGCCCTCGCGACGGCCGGGGCGCAGGCCCCTCAGGAGACGGCGAAGCCCCCGCAGTTTGAAATCCGGACCCTGACGCTGGCCTTGCAGGAACCGTCCATCGGGGTCGTCTTACGGCTGGACGTCCGGCCCCGGTCTCAAGAGTTCCCACCCCTTCCCTACAACGCGTTCACCCTCCAGAACCCGGCCCGCATCGTCGTAGACTTCTCCCGTACCCGTCAACGGGTCCGCAAACTCCCCGAGTGGGACAAGAGCACGGGCTTACGGGACCTTCGCCTGTCCACGCAGGAACCCTGCCGGGACACGTGCACGACCCGCCTGGTCCTGGAGCTGGAGGAGCCCATCACCCAATGGCGGTATGAGGCCCGTCAGGAGAAGGACCAATTCATCCTGCAGGTCCAGCGCGTCCGGCTCCGCCCGCCGCCTCCGCCGACGACGCCATCGACCCGGGCATCGAGCGACGGCTCGGTCTCGCTTCCGGCGCCTGAGTACTACCTGGGGCCGGGCGACGAGCTGGATATCCGGATT
The DNA here is from genome assembly GCA_002898535.1 of bacterium HR11. Taxonomy (NCBI): domain Bacteria; species bacterium HR11. Next base: position 3,497 of record BEHN01000011.1, on the reverse strand, counting down.
TTCGAACTGCCGGACTTCAACATGACGCTTCGGGTGGCCCCGGATGGGACGATCTCGGTAGCTCCTATGGGTCGCATTCAGGTAGCCGGCATGACCGTTCGGCAGGTCGAGGAGATGCTTCGGAAGTACCTGCAGGAACGGTATATTCAGGACCCCCACGTGTCCGTCAACATCCGGCAGTTTGAAAGCCAGCGGTACACGGTCATGGGGGCCGTCAAGAATCCCGGCTCCTTTCCCCTCTATCGGGGCAAGACGGTCATCACGGCCTTGGCCGAGGCCGGAGGCCTCTTAGAGGGGGCCAGTATTACGGCCTACTTGTATCGGATGGACGAAAAGGGCACGTACCAGCGGTATGCCATCGACCTTCAGCGGTTGATCAATGAGGGCGACATCACGGAAGACGTACCTCTGGCGCCGGGGGATGTCCTCCTCGTGCCGCTGGGAGAGATTCGGGTATACGTCTACGGCGCCGTCCAGCGGCCCGGGATGGTCCGGGGTTCTCGGCCCTTTACCCTCTTACGGGCCATCGCGGCGGCCGGAGGGCCCTCGGACCGAGCGTCCCTGGGGGGCGTGCGGGTCATTCGGTCTGACGGGAAGGTCGAGAAAATCGACGTGGGGGACATCCTGCGGGGCAAGCAGAAGGACGTGGAACTCAACGACGGGGACATCGTATTCGTACCGGAATCGCTATTCTGACGTGACACGGAGGGGATAAGCTACCGGCTGGGTTCACTGATTCACTGTTGAGACGCCGAGGACGCAGAGAAAAGTCGGATAAAAATCCTCGTCCTCTGCGCCTCCGCGGTGAGTTTTGAAACAGGCTCTGGGGGGTGGTCTGGGGATCCCTCAAAACGCCGTCACGCCGTCACGATTTATTCACGATTTATAAGGAGCGACCATGGAACGACCGGTCGGCCCGTCGGAAGGTGAATTTGTAGAGCTTCATTTGCGGGACTACTGGTTCATCGTCATGCGCCATCGGGGCGTGGTCGTCGCCGTCACGCTCGGGGCCGTCTTCCTGACGGGCATCTGGGTCCTCGTCCAAAAGCCCGTCTATCGAGCCTTGGCCGTTATCGAGGTCCGGCCTGAACGGTTCGACATCGGGAGTCCCATCTTCCAGCCCATGATGCCCTTTACGGTCGAGACCTTCATGAATACGCAGATGAACATCGCCCAGAGTCGGGCCGTCGCCCGGATGGTCCTGAGTCGGTTGGACCCGAAGCGTATCGTTTCCCTCCTTCAATTGGGCCGTCCCCCGAAGGGAGATACTTGGACGGAAGAAGCGCTTATCAAGCTCCTTCAGGAGCGGGTCTATGCCCGGTCGAAGCGTCAGACCTTCCTGATGGAGATCGGCGTCGAGGCCCCCTCGCCGGAGGCGTCGGCCGTCCTGACGAATGCGTGGGCCGAAAGCCTCATCGAGTTCAACCGTCAGATGGAAATTCAGATGAGCCAAACGACCGGGGAGGCCCTCGCCGAGCAAATCCAGCAGCTTCAACGGTCCATCGCCGAAAAGGAAGCTCAATTGGCCCGACTGGCGCAGACGGCCCAGGTCCAGGTTTTAGACCAGCAAATCAACGTGGCGAAACAGCGGATGGAGACGATCAACCAGCGCATCCTGGAAGCCCAGAACGAGCTGGTCGAGAAGCTGGCCGACCTCCGGCGCGTTCAGACCTCCGCCCCCGAGGCCCTCCCGGAAATTCGAAACAATCCGGCCTTGCAGAAGCTTCAGGAGACCTGCGCCAAGGCCGAGCAGGAGTATGCCGAAAAGGCTCGGATTTTTAAGCCGGACTGGCCCGGCCTCAAGCAGTTGGCCATCCAACGGGACGAAGCCTGCTCCGGATACCGTCAACAGGCCCGCGCCCTGCACCAGAGGCTGATTCAAAGCGCCGAGGCCGAGGTCAATGCGGTCCGGGATAAGGAACGGCGCTTGCGGGAAGAGTTCGATTCGATCCGGGCCGAGATCGACAAGCTCAATAAGGCGGCCGCCGACTACCAGACGCTCAAGGCCGAGCTGGAGAATCAACGGCGTCTCTTGGATATGATGACGGAGCGCCGTCAGCAGGCCCAAATTGCCGGCGCAGGCAACATCCAGATGAGTGCCCTCATGCGGCTCATCGAGCAAGCGCAACCGCCGAAACAGCATATTCGGCCCCGGCGGCTCCTGTCCCTGACGCTGGCTTTGGTCCTGGGGCTGATGGGCGGTGTCGGCCTGGCCTTCGTACTTCACCATTTGGACGACAAAATCCATAGTCACGAGGACATCCGGCAGGTCGTTGACTATCCGTTCCTGACGTTCATCCCGGACATGGAGAAGGAAAAGGATACCCGGATGGTCCAGAATGCCTTTCGCTTCCTGCAGGGCTATGTATGGATGACGCAGAACAGCGGGCCGCCCGTACGGGTCTTGATGGTCACGAGTCCCCAGCCGGGCGAGGGCAAGACGTTCGTCGCCGTCAATCTGGCCCGGACACTGGCCCAGGCCAAAAAGCGAGTCTTGCTCGTCGAGACCGACATCCATGTCCCTAAGTTCCATCAGATATTCAACGTGTCCCGTCGGCCGGGCCTGCTGGACCTGCGGGGTCAAGAGACGCCGCCTGCCTGGGACCTCTTCCCCGCCGTGAACGAATATCTCATCGTCATCCCCAGCGGGGCGACGGGTCACCGTCGGGGTGAAGCGTCCCCGACCCTGGAGGGCCTCGACATACGGCGGCTCATCCAGCAAGCGCTGGAGACCTTCGACTACGTCATCCTGGATACGCCGCCGATCCTGGCCGTTCCCGAAGCCCTGCGGTTGGTCCGGGACGTGCAGTCTATCATCCTCGTCGTCCAGAGCGGCCATACGACCCGTCCGGCCCTCCAGATGGCCGCCGAGCAGTTGGCCCGCATCGAGGCACCTGTCCTGGGCGTCGTCCTCAATCGGGTCGACCTCACGAGCAAGTATTCCTACTACACGTACTACTACCCCTACCGCTACTACTACAGCTACTACCTTCGGCCGGAGGAGTCACCCAAGAAGTAGATCATGGCTCATGGCTGATGGGTCATGGGTGATGGCTCGTGGGTCGTGGGTCATGGGTGGTGGGTCATGGGTCGTGGGTCATGGGGCAGAGTTAAGAAGGGGAGTGGGATGGAGGATAGTCGGTTCGGATATGAGAACCTGGAAGTATGGCAGAAGGCTTAGGACTTACGCAGTTGCCTGCGCTTCCCCCTGTGTCCGGGCGGCCGGCCGCCGACCCGGGCGTCGGCCGTCCGGCCCGACCCGGACAGGAAGGGGGCGACCGGGAGCGCCCATGACCCCCTGCCCCCATCGGGGCGACTGGAGCCGCCCGAAGAGCCCTCGGCCCTCCTCGGACCGGCCCGTCCCCCCGAGGGGGAGTCTCGCCCGACCCCGCAGGGCGATGTTCCAGGCCGCCAGGATGTGGCGGTTCCCCTCCAGGCCACACCGGGGACACACGAGCTCTTCCCGCCCCCTTAGGCCCGCCCCGCATACCGGGCAG
>BEHN01000010.1 GCA_002898535.1 bacterium HR11 | reverse complement strand
TTTCAAAGTGACGGAGTGACGAAGGAACGCAGTGACGAGCCACGGCCTTGGGCCGACCGGCCGATAGAGCCCTGGATGGCAGGACCTTTTGGACCCTTAGCCGAATGCCCGAATGGTCCTTGGCTTGAAAAACCGTCCTCCCGAAGGGTCGAAAAAGCCGAATCCATGGGGTTTTCACGAACCGAACGACTCTGCTAAGATGGGGGGATCCATCGAAAAACCCGATGTGGCCGGCGTAATGACGGTGCCCGGAGGGGAAGAGGCGGGAAGGATCCATGTGCAGATGGCTCCCGGCGTTCCGAAAAGGCCGGTGGAGTTGATCACCCACGAATAATCCGCTCTTGAAGTCATGACTCAGGGGAGGCGGGTATGAGGCCGCTCGGTAGCCTTCTCATCGGCATGAGTCTCTGGCTGACGGCGGCGGGCGTCCTCGGGCGTCCGCCCGAGATGCCCGTCGAGCCCGTGCGGGTCGGGGCTCTCTTCTCCCTCACGGGGACCAGTCAGAGTTACGGCGAGGGCAACCGCCAGGGCCTCCAGATGGCCGTCGATGAAATCAACGCCGCCGGGGGCATCCGGGGCCGGCCCGTCGAGGTCCTCTGGGGCGACGACGGAAGCCAACCCCAACAGGCCGCCGCCGTCGCCAGCCGCTGGGTCCGGGAACGTCAGGTCGTGGCCATCATCGGGGGGACGACGTCCGAGGTCGCCCGGCCGGTCGCGACCCTCTGTCAGAAGGCCTCGATGGTCTTCATCATGCCCTTTGCGACGCATCCCGACCTCACGAAGGGCGCGACTCACGTGTTTCGGGTGTCCTTCTCCGACGTGAACCAGGCCCGAGCGGCGGCCGCCTTTGCTCGCCAGGAGCTGAAGCTGGCCGCCGTCTGGGTCCTGCGAGACGTGTCCAGCGCTTACAGCAGTCACCTGAGCGAGGCGTTCCGCCAGGAATTTGAATCCCTCGGCGGTCGGGTCGAGGGGGTCCTGACTTACGACGAAGCCACGACCGACTTCACGGGTATCCTCAAGCCCCTGAAGGCTCGGGCGTCCGGCCCGGTCGCTCTCTACCTGCCGGGGCACGTCGCCGATACCGTCCGCATCGTCCGGACACTCGAGCACCTGGGGATTTCGGCCCTCCTCATCGGGTCAGACACGTGGGACGCCGAGGACATCCTGAAAGCCACAGGACCGGCATTCCGGCGAGGGTACTACACCACGCTCTATCATCCCGACCTACCGGGAGAGCGCAACCAGGCGTTCGTCCGGGAATACGTGAAGCGGTTCCAGAAGCGACCGACCCCGGACGCCGTGGCGGCTTATGACGCCATGCACATCCTGGCGGCGGCCCTCCGAAAGGCGTCGGCCTGGGACGTCGAAAGCCTCCGGCAGGCCCTACGGACGCTCGACTACGAGGGCCCCGCCGGTCGGATTCGATTCGGCCCTTCCGGGGACGCCGAGCGGGACGTCGTGATCGTCCGGATCGAAAACGGGACGGCCCGCCTGCATCGACTGTTCCGTAAGTAAAGGCCCTGACCGCTCGGGCGAGCGTGGCTGAGATGAGGGCTCTCAACGGCCCCGGAGGCTTCAGGCCGGGACGCCCCGACCGCCGGCGACGGCCCGCACGATCTCGACGACGTCCCCGTCCTGTAAGACCGTCTCGGACCACCGGGCCCGGGGGACGACCTCGTTGTTGACGGCGACGGCGATCCCGACGGCCACCCCCCCCAGGCCCAGGCGCTCCAGCAGGTCGGCGACCGTCATCGGCGCTGGCCACTCCGTCCACTCACCGTTGACCCGCAGACGCATCGTCTTGTATCCCTGCTACAATTATAGCATTCGTCCGAGTTCGGCGGCCCGCCGGGCCGGAGGGCGACCCACGATGCCGGGGGGCTCGAAAAGACAGGTCCCGATGACAGACGCCTCCGTCGGAGGCCCATCCGCCGCCGGGCCGGAGCGAGTCTGCTTTCAGCACCCGACCCGGACGGCCCGCCGGCGATGTTACCGCTGTCAGCGATGGCTGTGCCCCCGGTGCCAGCATCGGCGGGCGCATCACATTTTCTGCGGGGAACTCTGCTACTGGGCCTGGGAGGTCGAGAACCGGGTCCGCCGATTTTCCGATTGGGCCCGTCGCCATGCCGTCCCGATCGGCCTCGCTTCCCTGCTGGCCGCCGGTCTGGTCGGCGCGGGCCTGGCCCTTCGACTGAGTCGCCATCGGTCCGAGGGGCCGCACCGATCGATCCCGGCGACGCCGCCCTCGACCCGTCCGTCCGAAACGCCGAGCCTCCCGATGCACGAATCCATTCGCATCCTGCGTCCGGCCTTCGGCGCCCGCCTGAGCGCGCCCCGCGTCACCGTGGAAGGCCAGGGGCCCCGCCGGCAGTCCCTAACCCTGTGGGTCAACGGGGAAGCCGCCGCGACGACCGTATCCGGGGAGGACGGGACCTTCGTCTTTCCGGACGTCCCGCTCGTCGCCGACGACAATCTCCTGCAAGTCCAGGGGCGCGGGCCGGACGGGAGCGAGGTCTTCTCGCCGGCCATCGTGGTCTATCAGGTGGCCGACCGGAGCGCCACGGGGCTTCGCTACGTCCAGCGGGGGCCTGACAACCTGCTTCGGGGCAACCCGAATCGGCCCGAGGTCGCCCTGACCTTCGACGGAAGCTTTTCCGACCAAGACGTGGACGCCCTCATCCGTCAGGTCGAGGTCCTCCAACTTCCCGTGACCGTCTTCCTGACGGGCGAATTCATCGATCGGCATCCCGAAGCCACCCGACGGCTCGCCGAGAGCCCCTGGGTCGAGGTCGGCAACCACACCCTAAACCATCGGCACTGGACGGCTTATCAACAGACCCGTCAGCAGGCGACCTTGCCGGACGTGACGCCCCAGGCCCTGCAATTTGAGTTGACCGAGACGGCCCGCCGCTTCCGGGCCGTGACGGGTCGGACGATGGCCCCCCTGTGGCGGGCGCCCTACGGAGAGCACAACGCCGAGCTCCGCCGCTGGGCCGCCGTCCTGGGGTACACTCACGTAGGCTGGACCGTCGAGCCGGGCTGGACGCTGGATACGATGGATTGGGTCGACGACCCGACGCATCCGATGTACCGTCCCGCTTCGGCCATTGTGCGGGACATCCTGGCTCTGGCCGAACGGTCGCCCCACGGGATTAACGGCGGGATCGTCCTGATGCATCTCGGGTCCCGTCGGCCGGCCGGCGACCGGATGGTCGACGTCCTCCCCGAGCTGGTCCGGGGCCTCCGCCAGCGGGGCTACACGCCGGTCCACGTGTCGACCCTCCTCCGCCGCCTGCGCTGGACCGACCGGACGTCGGCCGAACCCCAGGGCCGCAAGCCCCAGCCGGAGGCCTATACCCCGCCGGAGTGAAAGCCGTCCTGTCCAGCCCGATGGGCCGTCCCGTCGTCAGGTGACCTTCCGGGTCTGGAAGTCGATGACCGCCGGGGCCGGGGCCTTCCGAAGGGTCTGCCGGAGCAGACGGGCCAGGTCCGCCAGTTGGACGGGCTTCTGAATCCAACCGACGAGGCCCCGCTGGAGGAACTCCCGAATTTCCTCCCCCAGGGGATGCCCCGTGGCCAAGACCATGCGGACCCGGGGGTCGATGGCCTGGAGGGCCTGAAGAAGGGCCAGACCGTTCATACCGGGCATGACCATGTCGGACAAGACGAGGGCGACCTGTCCCCGGTAGTCCTGATAGAGCCGGATCGCCTCCGGCCCGCTGGCGGCGGCGACCACCCGATAGCCCAGCCGTTCCAACATCGCTTGGAGGACTGCCCGAACGGCGTCCTCGTCTTCGACCAGCAAAATCAGCTCCCCGCCGCCCGTCGGAAGGGTCTCCGACACGGCGGCCACCGCCGGCGCCACGGCCGCCCGCCGCAGGGCCGGCAGGTAAATGATGAAGGTCGTCCCGACGCCGACCTGGCTCCGGACGTCGATAAAGCCGTCATGCTGACGGACCAGGCCGTACACCTGCGCCAGGCCCAGGCCCGTCCCCCGACCCCGCTCCTTCGTCGTAAAGAACGGCTCAAAGATGCGAGGCAGGATCTCCGACGGGATGCCCGTGCCCGTGTCGCTGACCTCCAGGCGGACCCACTCGCCGGGCCCCATGCCCGGATAAGGCACCCCGGCGCCCTCCGCCAAATGAAGTCGCCCGAGCCGAATCGTCAGTCGGCCTCCCTTTGGCATCGCATCCCGGGCGTTCAGGACCAGATTCATCAGAATCTGCTGGAGCTGGGCCGGGTCCCCGTGGACCCAGTACTCGCCCGCTTCATATTCGAAGCTGACCTCGATGCTGGCCGTCAGCGTCCGTTGAAACAGCTTGGCCGCCTCGCTCAGGAAGGCCACCAGCTCGACGGGCTGTTTCTCCATCAGGCTCTTGCGGCTGAAGTCGAGGATCTGCCGAATGAGTTGAGCCGCTGACCGACCCTGCTGGAGGATCGTGCTGGCCCACTCCCGGGCCTGCGCCGGCAGGTCCGGATGGTCCCGCAGGAGCTCCGCAAAGCCCATCATCCCCGTCAGCAGGTTGTTGAAGTCATGGGCGATCCCGGCCGCCAACTGGCCGATGGCCGCCAAGCGCTCCTGGGTCTGGACCCGCTCCTGAATCTCCCGTCGCTCCGTCACGTCCCGCAGGACGACGACCCATCCGCCCTGGAGCCGTCGAATCGGACGGGCGTCGACCTCAAAGATCCGCCGGGGCGGACCGGCGACCTCGACCTCCTGGAGCGTCCCCCCATGGGAGGGTTGCAAAAACTCATCGAGCCGCCGGTCCCCCAAACGGGTCAACTCGGCCCCGATGTAAGGGCCGGCCAAGACCTCCAGGTAAGCCATCCCCAAGGGGTTCGCCCGCACGACTCGCCGTTGACCATCCAGCAGGATGATCCCCTCCGAGACCGTGTCCAGGATCTCCCGAAGCCACGCCGCCTGCTCCTCCGTCTCGGCCAGGAGCTTCCGGATAGCCGCCTCGGCCTCCTTCCGGTCCTTGATATCCCGGGCAAAGACGCAGTCGTACGACCGCGCCCCGAAACTCACCCGGTTGACCGTCAGCTCCAAGGGGATCGACGACCCCTCCGGTGTCCGGTAGCGGACCTCGACCTTGGCGACGCCCTCGGCCTTCAGCTTGTTACAGAAAGCCTCCCATGTGACCTCCGGGACCTCCAGACGCAAGTCTCGGACCCAGACCCCGACGACGGCCTCCGGCGTCCGACCCAGCAGACGACAGGCGGCGTGATTGGCGTATCTGATCCGACCCCGGTCGTCTACCCAGAGGGCCGCATCCGACGCATGGTCGACCGCAAATTGGGTGAAGCGGGTCCGGTCGTACAGCTCCTGCAACTGTTGGGCCCGCTGGCGAAGATCAGCATAGAGCCGAGTATTTTCCAGGCCGACGGCCACCTGACCCGCCAGAGCCGTCAGCAGGTCCACGTCTGCCTGGGGATAGAAGTCGTCCGGGTCCCGACCCCCGAAGAGCCACACGCCTATCCAGCGGTCCTGGACCGTCAGGGGGATGACCAGACGGACCCAGTCCGTCTCGGCCGGCGTCCCCGGAAAGGGCGCCCGGTAGCGGCCCGCCTCGGCCAGAAGCGCCGGGATACGACTCGGAAGCGCCTCCTTCTCATCCAGGGAGATGCCTCGCGCATACACGAGGTCATAGACGCCCTCCTGCCAGACGTATAACGCCGACTGCCGGATCAGCAGGGCCGGGAGCATCTCGTCGGCCAGCATGTCGACCAGTGTCCTCTGGTCCCGGGCCGTGGGAATCCGCTGGGCAAAGAGGATCAACAGCTCCGTCGGGTCGTGCCGGGCCCCGTAAGCGATCCGGTTGAAGAGCCGCTGAAAGCGAGCCTGCAGGGCCGGCGCCGCCAGGACAAAGACGGCCGACGTCCCCAGACTGTACAACAGCATCCCCGGCGGCGTGTCAAACCACCAGCGGCTCGGCAGGAGGACCAAGAGATAAACCGTCACGTAGATGAGGCCGAAACTGTACAGGCCCAGCAGGCGGTTCGCCCGGACCTCCATCGCCCCGAGATACCGCTTGAAGGCCGCATAGGCGTAAAACATCGGCAGGACGGGCACGAGGAGGACGAGGAAGACCATCGTGGTGAGCTGAATGTAAGCCTTCAGGGCCAACAAAAAGCTGGCATGCAGGACCAGCAAAGGCCCGAAGGCCAGCAGGAGGCCCGTCGCCATCAGACGCGTCGCCTGCCGCTCGGCCGGCGCCCGCCGGAGCCACCACCGAAGGACCAAAAGGACCAGGCTCCCCAGGACGGCCACGAGGAAGCCGATAAAGTAGGCCGTAGAGGGGAGTGCTTGGAAAAGCTCTAAGACGGCGAGGATACCGGCCAGCCCGTACAGGACCCCTAAGGAACGATGCCGGACCCGCCGGGCCAGCAGGGGCGTCGGCAGGACCAGGTGGAGGTGCAGGTAGACGGGCGCCATCAGCCACGTGACGGCATGGAGCACGAGGGACGACCAGGCCGTACAGTAAACCGACACGGTCCCCACGGCCAGCCAGACGGCCGTCACGTGATGAAACAGAATCACGAGGGCCCACGCCTCATTCCGGGGCCGCAGGACAAACCACGCCAGGGAGCCTAAAAGCCAGAGGATGAAAACCGGCAGGAAGAACGACAGACGCTTCGCCACGGCCCGCAGGGTCGGCCCCGGAAGCGTCCACTCGACGACCCGCTCCCGGCCGTCCCGAATCAGCCGAATGGGAACCCGGTCCCCGGGTCGAAACCCGGCAAAGGGGACCCGCCGGCGGTCGACCAAGATCCCTGAATAGGTTAAGTTGCCGATGGCCAGAATCTGATCTCCCGGCCGAATGAGGGCCTGGTTTTCGACGGACGGCTCGACGGCCTCGACCCGCCAGCTCCCGTGGAGCCAGATCCCCGCATAGGGCGTCCGGGCCACAAAGACGTAGGCATAGAACAGCCAGACGCCCAGGGCCGCCAGCGTGGCCAGGCCCATCGCCACGCCGAGCCGATGGCCGGGCGCGACCGGAGCTCGCTGGACCCTCATGTCCGAACCATCCGCCCCACTAAGATTTGATTTAGCGTTAGGCGCTGGATGTCGGGCCATAGGTCCACCCGACACCCGGTTCCCCAACCCCGAATACCCCAAAGCCGGTCCTCGGTGTCGGGGGTCAGGTAGCGAGTCGGGTTATTATAACCCAACTTGCCAACCCGATGTGCATCCTTCGTAGCGAGCCGTCCGGTAGGCCAACCTCCTGACGTTGTCGGCTATGGCGGCGTCCGCCGTCCGAACACCGCCGGTCACGGCGGCGTCAAGGGAAGCACCGAGCGCCCGCCGTCATGCGGGGGCTTTCCAATCGGGAATTTTCGGCAGTTCGGCAGATGGGCCGTTTTTCATCCGAGCCCCGCTCGTTAGGGCAGGGTCATGTGGAGTACAGGGGCAGGGTGATGGACGGCGAGCAGGCGGCATCACCTGAAGAGTTCCGTCCATGGCGTAAGGGTCTCCCCCGGAAGCTCGCCTCCAAATCGAACAACCGCGTTACCCCGCCAGAAGCCGCCAGGGCGCCTCGACGCCCAGGGTCTGAAACAGGCGGACCAACGGCTCGACTTGATGGACGAAGACGTCCGTCAGGGGCTCCGTCTCCGTCAGGGGAATCTGCTTTAAGAGTTCCCGGGCCGCCTGCTGGCGCTGGACGAGATGATAGGCGCAGTAGCTGACGGCCCCCGAGCGGACGAGGATCGCCTGGGCCTCCCGGAGGGTCGTCGGGTCGTCGACCCGGTCCAGGAGCGCCCGGAAGCGGTCCCGCTCGGCGTGATCGGCCGTCAGGGCGTACAGAATCGGCAGGTTGTTCCACGCCCGCTTCCAGTCCGGGAGGGGAACCTCCTGAAAGACGTCCATCAGGTCGTCGTAGAGCTGGACGACCTCGCCCATCAGGACGCCGAGCTGGCGGAGCCGGTCGGCGACCTCCGGGGCGGCCCGGGCCAGCAAGGCCCCGAAGTAGAAGGCCGCCCCGTACAGGGGCGTGCTCTTCGTCCGGAGGACCCGCCAGTACTCGGTCTCGTCCCCCCAAGGGCGGACGTCCAAGTGCTGGCCGAGGGCCGTCCGGAAGACCGTCTCGGCCAGGGCCGAAAGCAGGGCCGTGCGGCGTTCGGCCTCGACGGGCGCCCGCTCGAGGCACCGGAAGGCGGCCGCCTGAAAGGCCAGCGCCAGGTTCGCCGCCGCCCCCTCGCCGATCTCGTGGTAGAGCCCCCGGGGGTCCTGGTCGAGGATGTCGTCCACGAGGACGATGCTGATGTGAGCGCAGGCGACGGCGGCGGCGCCGGGCAGGGCCTGGACCGCGTCGGCCCCGAGGGCCCGACAGACCAGGCCCGGCAGGCGCCACGTGGCGGCGAGCCGCTCGGCCGACCGGTCCAGGAGGCGATTCATCTCCGGCCAGTCGGCCACGTCCGGGAGGTCCCGGATGTAGGCTTTGACCTTTTCGATGTCCATGGGGAGATGCGGGAATTCGGGAGTTCGGCAGATGGGCAGTCGGCAGATAGGCAGATGGGCAATCCGCCGGCCTGCCCATCTGTCCGAGGGCGCTGGCAAGGCCCCGCCTGACGCGACGCCGAATCCCGTCACGTCATCACGGTGGCACGCCCTCAAAAGAGCCGGTCGGGCGGTGCGGCGAGGGTCGGCCCCGCCGCACCGCCGTTGAGTTCCGTTCAGAACCTCACCCGGCGCCGGGAGTCTACCGGAAGCCGGCCTGACCAGCAAACACAAAAATTTTGATATCTTAAGCATTAAAACCAATAAACCATAAAGGTCCCGACCCGGCCGGTCACCGACCGGACGGCCTCGGGGTCCGCCTCCGTCAGCTTCCGCAGGAGCGCCATCATGGGATGGTCCATGTCGGAGTTCAACATCGAGTGGAATTGTTCGATCGTCATGACGTGGGTCATGGTCCACCTCCTTATAGGGATAGAGAATTCCCGCTGTGTTCCGGCACTTTTCGGGAATCGAGACGCGATACGGACCCTCCGGGGATCTGTCGGGTCACGATGCAGGGATACACCTATCCCCTTTGAGGTGGGACCGACGTTTCCTGACCCAAGGCCCTTATGAGAACGCAGGCCCGAGGCCTGCGCTCCAAGACTGACGGAAAAGGGAAAGAGCGGCTCTCTCGGGAATACCCCAGCCTTTACCCCCTACGATGGAAGCCACTCTTGCGGGAGGATACGCTGAAATACAGAAGATCGTATCTCGGTGTTCGGCTTTCGGCGTCTGGTGGAAGCCTCATTCCCAGTACCGAACACCCACTGTCGAACAGCGAATATATTATCCAAATGTCCCGGCTTTGGCAAGCGCGCTCAGGGATCCTCCTCCGACAACATCGGGAGTTTAGCCGCGCCTCTCACCTCTTCCAGGGCCCTCTATTTTGCAACTCTCATCCCTACTGCCATTCGCCATCCGCAATTTCATCCGAACTTATTGCATAAACCCTTTTTCCGCGCGGAGAAAGGACCCTGGCATTTAGGAGACCGCTTCATCCCGCATCCTACCGATAAAAGAAAGGGGAGATGGGCACCTATGATCCCATCCCCCCTGTTCGTTTCCCAACACCCAACGCCGAACACCTCCGCCCAACCCTTACCACCTTCTCACCTGGGAGAAGATTGTGGGGTGCTTACAACGCCTATCCGCCTACCGCATTGCCTTACTGCCCTTTCATGGTGCCGGGGGACGGAATCGAACCGCCGACACGAGGATTTTCAGTCCTCTGCTCTACCGACTGAGCTACCCCGGCCGTGGCCTCGGAATGCTGAGGATGTTCGGCCTTGGGTTCTAAGACTTCTAAAAAATGCTTCACCCTGGATTCCAGGCCTCTGATGACCGAAGGCCCTCACCTTACCCTCTCCCAGGGGGAGAGGCTTTTGTAAGTTTTGGTGGAGCTGAGGGGATTCGAACCCCCGACCTCGTGAATGCCATTCACGCGCGCTCCCAACTGCGCCACAGCCCCACCGTGGCTACATCCTAATAATAAGCCGGGTCGGCGGCGGGTGTCAACTGAATATGGGGCCGTAAGGCAGTAGGGCAATAAGTCGATAAGGGGCCCGGAGACCTACCCACGGCCCATTCGGTCATTTCTCGATGGGCGTCCCGATGACGTTGCCCCACTCGGTCCAGGATCCGTCATAGTTGAGGACGACCGGATAGCCGAGCAGGTACTTCAGGACGAACCACGTGTGGGACGAACGCTCCCCGATGCGGCAGTAGGTGATGACCGTCTTGTCGGGTGTCACGCCCTGGGACTCGTAGAGCTTGCGGAGCTCCTCGGCCGGCTTGAAGGTGTCGTCGTCTCGGACGGCCTGGGCCCATGGGATGTTGACGGCCCTCGGGATGTGGCCGCCCCGCTGAGCGGCCTCGGTCGGATACTCGGGCGGGGCCGTGATCTCGCCCTTGTACTCGGCCGGCGACCGCACGTCGACGAGGGCGATGTCCGGGCGGCCCAGCGAACGGTACACTTCGTCAAAGGTCGCCCGCAGGCCGAGGTCGATCCCCCGGGCCCTGTAAGTCGTCTTGGGATACGAGGGTACCTCCTCCGTCAGGGGCCGTTTCTCCTCGATCCACTTCTTCCGGCCGCCGTCCATCAGGCGGACGTCGGGGTGACCGTACAGCTTGTAGACCCAGAAGGCAAAGGCGGCGAACCAGTTCCGGTAGTCCCCGTAGAGGACGACCGTCGTGTCGGGGTCGATGCCGAGCCGGCTGTTGAGGGCCTCGAAAGCGTCTTTGGACAGGATGTCCCGGCGGACGGGGTCGTTGATGTCCTTCTTCCAGTCGACGAGGACCGCCCCCGGGATGTGGCCTAAATCGTAGGCCGCGCTGGGGTCGTAGTCGACCTCCACGATGCGGACTTTCCGGTCCTGGAGATGCTGGGCGACCCAGTCGGTCGAGACCAGCACGTCGGGATAGGCGTAGCCGCTCATGGGCCAACCTCCATGAGGTGGATTTCGGCCCTCACGGGTGCCTGGCAGGATGGAGTCCCGGTTCTTCAGGAGCGGTGTTTAGCAGGGACTCGTCAGGACGCTGGGAACCCGTGAGTCACGAAGGGGGCGGGGCTCCCTTCTCCAGGTAGATGTGGGTCTGCGGGTCGGCCGACTCGACGGCCAAGACCCGATGGCCGTAGCGGGACGCCCACCGCGTGATGGTGAAGACTTGTTCGTACGTGTAGGCGATGACGTGGAGGACTTGACCCGCCTGGAGGCGAGCCAGGGCATTGCGGACCCGGTCCATGGGGCTGTCCCCACAGATGTCGCCACTCCCCAGCAGGTCGAGGTGCAGGTCCGCCGCCGGCGTGACCCCCACAGGTTACCCACCTCCTGGCCAAACGGGAGCTTGAAATAAGCGGGACGGCTTTTCAGGGAGGATCACAAAAAAGGAAGTTAAGTAGGGGTGGACCTTTGTCCACCCCTACATCCAACTGCCCACTGCCTTTCAAGCTTAATTATAGGCCCCAGGTGGGCCGGTGGCAAGCCCCGGCTCCGTCCAGGGGGGCCCGGGTCTCGGGGAAGATCGTAGACTGTCGGCCTCGGGCTGGATTCACCTGTCTGGACGGCTTCGGCCCCGGTAAAATCCCGAGGTCCGGGACCCACCTATCGTTGACGCCATGCAGGACAGGGCCTAATATGGAAAAGGCGGCGGCATAGCTCAACGGGCAGAGCATGCGGCTCATATCCGCAGGGTTGGGGGTTCGAGTCCCTCTGCCGCCACCATCCCGTGACGGCGTGCCGACGGGACGTCGGCCTGACCCACGGGCCGGAGGCTGGCGCCCCTAAGTCGACGACGAGCCATCCCAAAACTTTTTTCCCGTGTGAAAGGATAGGGTGAGGGCCCTCATCGCACTGGGACGGTAGGGGTGACCCCATTCGCCCTTCCCGTTGTTCTCCGCCTGCCCCTGAAACCCTCGGGATGATTCCCTTCCCCTCTTTCAAATTCCGTATGGACTCGGTATCTTATCAGGGCCATTCAATTCTGAATGGGGAATGAGGAATGAGGAATGAGGAGTGAGGAATGGGGAATGGGGGGACTCGATACATGGATGAAGGGATGAGGCGTTCACTTGGGTAGATGGGCAAGATGAATGGGGTTAGGGATCATGAGGCCATGACCCATGAGCTATGAGCTATGAGCCATGGGCTATGACCCATGAGCCCACCGGCCCACTGCCGACCGACCCGTCGGCCGCCTGCCTATGATGGAACGACTGTGGAAGCGGTTCGTACGGAACCTGCACCGGTGTCGGGTCCAGCCGGGCGTCCCCCTCGTCGTCGCCGTCAGCGGGGGGCCGGATTCGACGGCCCTGGCCCATCTCCTGCATCGGTGGGCGCAGGCGACGGCGACGCCCCTGACGCTGGCCCACTATGTCCACGCCTGGCCGCCGACGGGCGCCTGGGAGGCGGCTTACGCCGAGGGCCTGGCTCAGGCGCTGGGGCGGCCTTTCGTCGTCGGCCGGTCGCCCCGGGGACCCTCGGAGCGGCCCATCCCGGAAGCCGAACTCCGCCGGGAGCGGATGCAGTTTCTGGTCCGGACGGTCCGTCAGGCCGGGGCCCAGGGGATCGCCTTAGGGCATCATCGGGACGACCAGGTCGAGACCTTTCTGCTTCGGCTCTTGCGGGGTTCGGGACCTTACGGACTGGCCGGGATGCGGTGGCGCCAGCCCTTTCAGGGGACCTTCCTGTTCCGGCCCCTCCTGAACGTGCCCCGGACGGTCCTGCGGCGTTACATTCACACCGTCGGCCTGCACGCCTTTGAAGACCCCTCGAACGAGGACGTGAGTCGCCTGCGCAATTGGGTCCGCCACCGGCTCCTGCCCTGGATGGAAGCCGTCGAACCCCGCGTGCGGGTCCGGATTTTCCGTCTCACGCGATGGCTCGACCAGGACCAACGGGCGTTGGCCGCCGTCGTGCGCCGTCGGCTTCGGGAGCGGCCGCCCCCCTGGGACCTGGAGGAGTGGCGTCGTCTTCCTCGGTCTTTGCGGGTCGTCTGGCTGAGGGAAGCTTATCGGGACTTGCGGCCGGGTCGGCCCCTGGGGCTTCGGCTCATCCGGGCCCTCGTCCGCTGGCTCCGGCGGCCCGGCGGTCATGGCCGGATGCGCCTACCCCAGGGTGTCGTCGTGTGGAAGGACGGCCCGACGTGGGGTCTGGAGACGGCCCCGACGACGGCCCCGTCGCCGCCGGACTGGACCGTCCCCTGGGAGGGGGAGGGGACTTACACGGACGGCGTCGGCCAGCGGTGGGTCTTTGTCCGGAAGCCGTGTTCGTCGGCCGTCGACCCGGCCGTCTTTCAGGCGATGGCCAAACGGGGTATCCTGGTGATGGACGCCGAGCGGGTCGTCCCGCCGGGGGTCATTCGCCGACGACGGCCGGGCGACCGCTTCCAGCCCCTGGGGATGGACCGGCCGGTCCGTCTGCGGCGGTTCCTGATCGCCCGGAAAATTCCTTACGGGGTGCGGCTTCAGCTCCCCGTCCTGGAGACGGCGTCGGGGATCGCCGCCGTCCTGGGTCTGGCCGTCGCCGAGTGGGCCCGGGTGAGGCCGGAAACCCGATGGGTCTGGGAGGTGCGCCGTGGCGAAGCTTAAGGTTCTTTACACCGAACGTCAGATTCAGGACCGCCTGCAGGAGCTGGCCCAGCAGATCCGGCAGGACTACCAGGACCGGCCCATCACGGCCGTCGTCGTCCTGAAGGGGGCCCTGTTCTTTGCGGCGGATCTGCTCCGTCTGCTTCCGAACCCCGTCGAGGTCCAGTTCGTGGAGCTCAAGTCCTATGCGGGTACGGAGTCTTCCGGGGACGTGCGGATTCATTACTGGCAGGAGGAGTTTCGGGTCGAGGGCCGGGACGTCCTGATCGTCGAGGACATCCTGGACACGGGGATCACGCTGGACTTCCTCGTGCGGAAGGTCGAGCAGATGGGCGCCCGTTCGGTGCGGGTCTGCTGTCTGCTGGAAAAGCCGGCCCGGCGGCGGGTCGCCGTACAGGCCCACTACGTGGGCTTCATCCTGTCGGACGTCTTCGTCGTCGGCTACGGCCTGGACTACGAGGAACGCTATCGGAACCTGCCGTACATCGCTCAACTGGAAGACGGCCCGAGTCCGGCCTAAACTATCAAGAGCTTCCCGGACGGAGGTCCCTTCCGTGGCCAACGGTAAGGTCATCGTCTTCTGGATTAGCCTCTTTGCGATCCTGATCGCTCTCTACATGATGACCCTGGGGACGAACGCCCAGGTCAAGCGGCTGAAGTACTCGGAATTCCTCGACATGGTCCAGCGGGGCGAGATCCAGACGATGGTCATCGAGGACCAGGAAGTCCGGGGCCTCCTGATGAACGGTGAGTCCTACTCGGTCGTCGTCCCGCCGGCGACGGAGCTCACGCCCGTCATCGAGCTGGCCCGGAAGAACCACATCTCCGTCGAGGCCCGCAAGCAGGGCCGGATGCCCCTGTACTCGATCCTCCTGAACGCCCTGCCCTTCCTGCTCCTGTTCCTGCTGTTGGTCGCCTTCATGCGTCAGATGCAGAGCGGCTCGAATCGGGCCCTGAGCTTCGGGAAGTCCCGGGCCCGCTTGTTCCAGCCCCACCAGGGGAAAGTGACCTTTAACGACGTGGCGGGCATCGAGGAGGTCAAGGAAGAGGTCCAGGAGATCATCGAGTTCCTGAAGAATCCCCAGAAGTTCCGTCGTCTCGGCGGGCGCATCCCGAAGGGCGTCCTCCTGATCGGGCCGCCCGGGACGGGCAAGACGCTCCTGGCGAAGGCCATCGCCGGCGAGGCGGGCGTGCCGTTCCTGTCTATCAGCGGGTCGGACTTCGTCGAGATGTTCGTCGGCGTCGGGGCCGCCCGCGTGCGGGACCTCTTCGACCAGGCGAAAAAGCACGCCCCCTGCATCGTCTTCATCGACGAGATCGACGCCGTCGGCCGTCAGCGGGGGGCCGGCATCGGCGGGGGCCACGACGAACGGGAGCAGACGCTGAACCAGCTCCTGGTCGAGATGGACGGCTTCGACTCCTCCGAGGGCATCATCATCTGCGCGGCGACGAACCGGCCGGACATCCTGGACCCGGCGCTCCTGCGGCCGGGCCGCTTCGACCGGCGGATCTACGTCCCCCTGCCCGACGTGAAGGGCCGGGAGGCCATCCTGCGGGTCCACTGCCGCAACAAACCCCTGGCGGACGACGTGGACCTCGGACGACTGGCCCGGGGCACGCCCGGCTTTTCGGGGGCCGACCTGGCCAACATGGTCAACGAGGCGGCCCTCATGGCGGCCCGCCGGAATCACAGCAAGATCACGATGCAGGACTTCGAGGACGCCAAAGACAAGGTCATCATGGGCCTCGAGCGGAAGTCCCTGGTCATGAGCGAGGAGGAGAAGCGGCTGACGGCCTATCACGAGTCGGGCCACGCCCTGCTGGCGTACTACCTGCCGCATGCCGACCCCCTCCACAAGGTCACGATCATCCCCCGTGGGGGCGCCCTCGGCGTGACGACTCAGCTCCCGGAAGACGACCGGCACAACTACTCCCGGGACTATCTGCTGGACACGATCTGCATCCTCCTGGGCGGGCGGGCCTCGGAGGAGATCTTCATGAAGACCATCACGACAGGCTCGGGCAACGACCTGGAGAAGGCCACGGACCTGGCCCGCCGGATGGTCTGCTACTGGGGCATGTCGGACAAGATCGGACCCATGACGGTCGGCCGGCGGCAGGACGAGATCCTCTTCGGTCGGGACTTCATCCAGCGGGCCGAGTACAGCGAGCACATGGCCCAGATCGTCGACGAGGAGGTCCGGCGTATCCTGAACGAGCAGTACGAACGGGCCTGTCGCATCATCGAGGAGCACCGGGACAAGCTGGTCCTGCTGGCCGAGACGCTTCTGGAGCACGAGACCCTCACGGCCGAGGAGGTTCGTCAACTCCTGGAGACTGGCGAGATTCGCCAGCCGACCCCTTCCGGCGGGCCGCCGCCGACGAAGCCCTCCCCGAGCCCCGAACCTCCGAAGGTCCCGGGGACCTGGAAGCCCGAGCCGGTGATGGGATAGGCCATCCGGGAGTTCGACAGTTCGGCAGTTCGGCAATCCGGGGGTTCGGGAATCCGGCAATTCGGCAGTTCGGCAGGCAGGGGGGTAGCGAGGTGCGCAGGAACGACCGGCCGATTCGCCCCTACGGCCGCTCCTTGCCGGATTCCCGAATGCCCGACGATGACCGGCCATGCGGGTCTTAGCGTACCGGGATTGGCATAGCCAGGTCGTGTGGTGGGTCTTTCGGGTCGACGCCCCGACGTGGCGTCGGTTCCTCCGCTTAGTCCGCCCCCTGATGGAGCAGGCCACGCTGATCGCCGCCCACGACCCCCGCCAGGACGCCTATCTCCTGGGCCTGCCCGAGGCCTTCCACGGCGTGTTCTTCCAGCAAGTGTACGAGCAGATCCAGGGCGACGAAGTCGGCCGCTTGCACCATGCGTACGACGACATCGAGCCCCTGTGGCACGAGATGCGGGCCCGCTGGGAGGCCCTCCAGACTGTCGAGTTCGTCCTGCCGACCCCGCACGGCGACCTGGTCGTCGGTCCGGAGCGCCCCCTGTGGATGGGCATCGTCAACCTGACCCCCGATTCCTTTTATCCGGGCAGTCGGGCACCCGACGTGGACCAGGCCGTCCGGTTGGCCTTAGCCCTCTACCAGGAGGGAGCCGACATCATCGACCTGGGCGGTCAGAGCACCCGGCCCGGCTCGGCGGACCTGTCGCCGGAGGACGAATGGAAGCGGGTCGAGCCCGTCCTGCAGGCCCTGCGGCCGCTCCTGCCGATTCCCATCAGCATCGACACGTTTTACGCCCGGGTCGCCGACCGGGCCATCCAGCTGGGGGCCGACCTCATCAACGACGTGACGGCCGGGACGCACGACCCCGACATGTTCCGGGTCGCCCGATTCCACGGCGTGCCGATCGTTTTGATGCATTACTACGAACGGATCCGGCCCATGCCGAAGGAGCCCGTTTACGAGAACGTCGCCTGGGACGTCGTTCGATTCCTCCGACAGCGCATCGAAGCGGCCCTGCAAGCTGGCGTCCGCCTCGAGCAAATCGTCGTGGACCCGGGCATCGGTTTCGGGAAAAAGCCGGAGCACAACCTTCAGCTCATTCGCCATCTGGGTCTCCTGCAGAGCCTGGGCCGTCCCATCCTGGTCGGGCCCTCCCGGAAGTCTTTCATGGCGTATGCCCACGCCGGCGGACCGGAGGACCGGCTGGAGGGCACCCTGGCGGCCTGCGTGTGGGCATGGATGGCCGGGGCCCGGATCTTTCGGGTCCATGACGTCTGGCCCCTGCGGAAGGGCCTGGCCGTGTGGCTGGCGATCCAGCGGGCCCGGTACGACCCCTCGATGCCCTGGAATTTGCGGGGGTGGCTGTGACGTGGGCGGACGTGCTCGACATCGCCCTCATCGCCTTCCTGGTCTATCAGCTCCTGCTGATGCTGAAGGGGACCCGGGCGATCCCGATGGGCTTAGGGCTGTTCACCCTCTGGTTCATTTACGTGGCCGCCGAGCGGTTGAAGCTCCAGACCGTCTACTGGCTGATGAACAACGTCCTGTCGGCTTTCATCCTCATCTTCGTCATCCTGTTTCAGGACGAACTGCGGCGCTTCCTGACGGGCCTGACGCATTGGGTGGCCTGGCTCCCCCGCCGGGGAAAACCCGACCCGGCGCTGGAGGAGGTCCTGCTGGCCGTACGCACGCTGGCCGACCGGCGGACGGGAGCCCTCATCGTCCTCCAGCAGACGGTCGGCCTTCGGCCTTATATCGAGACGGGGGTCGCCCTGGACGCCCGGGTGTCCTACGACCTGCTGGTGTCCCTCTTCCATCGGGACAGCCCGCTTCATGACGGGGCCGTCATCATCCAGGGGGACCGCATCGCGGCGGCTTCGTGCTACCTACCGCTGTCGACCAATCCCTATATCGTACGGCCTCTGGGGTCCCGCCACCGGGCCGCCGTCGGCCTCTCGGAGGAAAGCGACGCCATCGTGATCGTCGTCTCGGAGGAGACGGGCCAGATCAGTTTGGCCCACCGGGGGCAAATCCAGATGGGCCTCTCGATCCCCCAGCTCCGGGCCCTCATCGAGGCCCTGCAGGCGGGCCAGGACCTGGGCACGGCCGTCCGACGGGCCCAGGTCCCGACGGAAGAAGCGCCATGAGGAATGAGGAATGAGGAATGAGGAATGAGGAATGATTCATTTCTCATTCCTCATTCCTAATTCCTCATTCCTCATTCCTCATTCCGAATTCAAGATATGCATCGGTGGTTTCGCTGGGTCGCCACAGCCGTCATGCGGAACTGGTCACTCAAGTTGGTCGCCCTGGTCACGGCCGTCGGCCTGTGGTGGGGCGTCAACCGCCAGAACGTCGTCGAGCGAATCCTGGACGTCCCCGTTCAGTACCAGATGGGGAACACCCGCATGGTCGTCCTGCGGGGACCCCAACAGGTCCAGTTGACCGTCCAGGGACCGGCGTCGGTCGTCCGGGCGCTAACGCCAGACCAGTTCCTCCTCTCCATCGCCCTGGACCGTTTCGAACCGGGCGAGCGTATCGTCCACCTGGCCCCTGACATGGTCCAGCACCGGGTCCCTCGGATTCATGTCTCCCGTATTCGGCCGGCCCAGGTGACCCTGCTCTTAGACGCCCTGACGACCAAGTCCGTGCCGGTTCAGCCCCAGTTCGTCGGCACGCCGGCCCCGGGATTCCGGCTGACCCAGGTGACGACGGAGCCGACGACGGTGACGGCCGAGGGACCGGCCTCCTTGGCCGACCGGGTTCATGCGGCCCTGACGGAGCCTGTCAACATCCACATGCGCACGCAGAGTCTCCAGACGACGGTCCAGGTCGGCCTCGACTCGCCCGAGTGGCGGGTCGTCGATCCCCGGGAGGTCCAGGTCACCGTGCAGATCGAGGAGGTGACCGAGCCTGTGCGTCTGCGCCTGCCCGTCGAGGTCGCGGGCCTGCCGGTCGGCTGGACCTTCACGCCCCGGCAGGTCGAGGGCACGTTCTGGGTGCCCCGTTCGAAGCAGGCCCTGTTCGAAAGCGACCCGCCGCGGGTCACGGCCCGCTGGGCGGGAGAGGCGCCCCGGCGAGGCCAAGCCCTGGGGCTGACCGTCGAGTGGCCCGAGAGCCTTCGGGGAGCGATCGCCCGCTGGCGTCTCCAGCCGGATGCCGTCCGCCTGGTCCCCCGGCGGCGGTGAAATCGAGTAGCGAACGGCGAGTGGCGAGTCGGAAAACTACTGCTCCCTATTCGCTGTTCGCTATTCGCCATTCGCCATTCAGCCCACCGGAGAAGAAGCCATGGTCTCTCACATCAGTGCCCTGGTCGCCGATATCCCGACGGAGGACAGCCTCTACGAGCAGACGATGAAACGTTTCGACCGGGCGGCCGAACTCCTCCGCATCGACCCCAGCCTGTACCGGATCATCCGCCATCCCCAGATCGAAGTCACCGTCTACATCCCCGTCCAGATGGACAGCGGCCGATTTGAGGTCTTCGTCGGCTACCGGGTCCATCACAGTACCGCCCGGGGTCCGGCCAAGGGCGGCATCCGGTATGCCCCGGACGTGACGCTCGACGAAGTTCGGGCCCTGGCCGCCTGGATGACGATGAAGTGCGCCGTCGTCAACATCCCCTTCGGGGGTGCCAAGGGCGGCGTCCGATGCAATCCGACGGAGCTCTCGACGGGCGAGCTCGAACGGCTGACCCGCCGGTACACGGCCGAGCTCCTGGAGGTCCTCGGCCCGGACAAGGACGTGCCGGCCCCCGACATCAATACCGACGAACAGGTCATGGCCTGGATCATGGATACCTACTCGATGCACGTCCGCCGGACCGAGCCGGCCGTCGTGACGGGCAAGCCCCTGTCCATCGGGGGCTCCCGCGGCCGGGCCGAGGCGACGGGCCGGGGCCTCGCCATCATGGCCCAGATGTGTGCCCGGACCTACGGCTTTGACCTGCCGGGGTGCACCGTGGCCGTCCAGGGCTTCGGCAAGGTCGGCTCCGTGGCGGCCGCCACGTTGGAGCAGATGGGCTGTAAGGTCGTCGCCGTCTCGGACATTCACGGCGGGGTCTACCGTCGGGACGGCCTGGACGTCCGGGCCCTGCTCGACCACGTCCGCCGACGTCACACCGTCGTCGGATTCCCGGAGGCCGAACCCATCAGCAACGCCGAGCTCCTCGAACTGGACGTGGACTTCCTGATCCCGGCCGCCACGGAAAACCAGATCACGCGGTCGAACGCCGACCGCATTCGGGCCCGCTTCGTCTTAGAAGGCGCCAACGGGCCGACGACGCTGGAGGCCGACGCCGTCCTGGAACGCAAGGGGATCGTCGTCGTGCCGGACATCCTGGCCAACGCCGGGGGCGTCACGGTCTCATACTTCGAGTGGGTTCAGAACCGGACGGGCCTGTACTGGACGGAGGCGGAAGTCTACAGCCGCCTCCAAGCGGTCCTCGAGCAGGCCTTTCAAGACGTCCACCAGATGGCCGTCCGGCACCGGGTCAGTCTTCGGACGGCGGCGTACATGCTGGGTCTTCAGCGGGTCGAGGAGGTGTATCGCCTGCGGGGGATTTACGCCTGAGCCATGACCCCAGGGGATGCCGGTCGAGCGCCGTCCGGAAGCGCTGGGGATGGACGTGGGTGTAGACCTCGGTCGTCCCGAGACTGGCATGGCCCAACAGGACCTGCACGGTCCGGAGGTCGGCGCCCCGTTGGAGCAGATGGGTGGCAAACGTGTGCCGGAGTCGGTGGGGATACACGGACCCGGCCAGACCGGCCCGGCGGGCCCAGTGCTTCAGCCTCTGCCAGACGGCGACCCTCGAGAGGGGCCGCCCCCGTCGGTTGAGGAAAACGGCGGACTCCCGGCCGAAACGGCACCACCGGGGCCGCACGGTCGTCAGATACGCCTCCAGGTCTGCCCGGGCCGCCCGTCCGATGGGGAGCCACCGGACCCGGCCGCCCTTGCCCCGACACAGGAGACGCCCCTCTGTCAGGTCCAGGTCGTCCAGTCGGAGACGGACCAGCTCGGAGACCCGGAGGCCCGTCGCATACAGCAGGCTGACGATGGCCCGGTCCCGACGCCCGACGGGACTTTGGGTCGGGATCGCCTCCAAGAGGCGGTCGACGTCCGCCTCGCTGAGGACCTCCGGCAGACGCCGGTCCCGACGCGGGACGGCCAGGAAGGCGGCCGGATTCTCCGGCAGGACCCGGACCTCGGTCAGGAACCGGAAAAAGGACCGGACGGCCGACAAGACCCGGAGGAGCGAGCTCAGGCGGTAGCCCCGCTCGGCGAGCCAGCCGGCGAAGCCCACCAGTTCGGCATAACCCAAATGCTCCCAGGCGTCGCCGTGGTGGGCGACGTAGGCCTGAAGCAGACGAAGGTCGTGGACGTAGGCCGCGACGGTGTGCTCGCTGTAGCCCCGCTCGGCCCGCAGGTACTCGACGAAGCGCTCGACCCACGGGTGCAGACGCTCGTGGCTCGACCGGTCCGACGGCTTGACTCGGCTCATTTTTTATCAGAGCTGTTCGGTTGGGAGAAATGCGGTTCCCATCTGGGAAAAGGATGGCCCGGCGACCTCGATGTTTCAAGCTTGTTAAGGATGACACCGCCATGACTGGCGGTGTTCAGATGGAACCGACCCGGCCAGGACGGGCGGTGCATGAGGAGGACGCCCGCAGGACGGCGGGCTCTCTACGGAAGCCACCGGCATGACGGCCGGTGTTCCGGGGATAGGCACCAGTCGCCCGACCGGCCCATCGGCCGACCTGCCGACTGCCCATCTGCCTATCTGCCGACTGCCCATCTGCCGACCTACCCAACTGCCGAATGCTTGAAACATCGTACTTTCCGGGGGATGGGAAAGATTGTTCTGACGCCGTTCTCATGAACCGAACGGCTCTGTTACCTTTTCCATTCCACCACGATCCGCCGAGCTGTAGGGCCCAGGACCTCCAGGCGGATGAGGACCGCCGACGGGACGGGATATCCGTCCAGACGCTCGGCCCACTCGATGGCCTTGACGCCGGGCTCCTCCAGAAGGTCCAGCACGCCGGCCTGCTGGATGTCGGCCAGACCCTGAAGACGGTACAGGTCGATGTGGTATACGGGAAAACGGGCCGCGTAGACGTGGACGATCACGAACGTCGGACTGGCCACGAGGGCCGGGTCCCCGCCGAGGCCCCGGACGAGACCCCGGACAAAGGTCGTCTTCCCGCTTCCCAGCTCGCCGACCAGGAGGAGGTTCTCCGAGCCCTCCAGCCGGCCGGCCAGCTCGGCGGCCAGCCGTTCGGTCGTTTCGGGCGCATCCGACTCCCAGACTTGCGGCTCCGGTCGCATCCGACGAATCCCCCGGATGGGAAGCGCAGGCGTTCCCGCCCGTCTCTCCCGGCCCGCAAGCACACGGCTTGACGGGGCGAGGCGCCGGACAGAATATTATCCAAGTCCGGTACGCGCAAGCTCCCAAGCTTTTTCCCGCCCTCCATCGCCGGCTTATCCGCGTGACGTGAGACGTCGAATATGGAAAGCGCGTCCCCGTATCGGAAACTCCGGGGCTCCTTCGACACGACGTTTTCGGCCCTGCGGTACCGAAACTACCGCCTCTGGTTCATCGGCCAGTCCTTCTCCCTGATGGGGACGTGGTTCCAGAACGTCGCCCAGAGCTGGCTGATGTACCAGATGACGCACTCGAAGATCGCCCTCGGGTGGCTGGCCTTCGCCGGGACGGTCCCGACGCTCCTGCTCATGCTCCCGGCCGGCGTCGTCGCCGACCGGGTTCCCCGACAGCGTCTGCTCGTCGTCGTCCAGACCGTCATGATGCTCCAGGCCTTCACGTTGGCCCTCCTGGTGGCCCTGCGGGCCCTTCAGCCCTGGCACCTGATCGTCCTGGCCGTATGGCTCGGCATCGCCAACTCTTTCGACGCCCCGACCCGTCATGCGATGGTCGCCGAGCTCGTCGAGGGCGACCGCCACACGCTGATGAACGCCATCGCCCTGAACTCCCTGATGTTCAACCTCTCGCGGGTCGTCGGCCCGGCCCTGGGCGGCGTCCTCCTGGCGAGCCTGGGGGCCTTCTGGTGCTTTGCCCTGAACGGGCTGAGCTTTCTCGCCGTCATCGGGGCTTTGCTGGCGATGACGCCTATGCAGGTACACCCCAACGGGCACGGAGCCGTCGGGGAGCCGTGGCGCCGTCAGTTGGTCGAGGGTGTGCGATACGCCCTGTCCGACGTCTTCATCCGAAGGCTCATCATCATGGCCGGCGTCTCGTCGATGTTTGGAGCCTCCTACATCACGCTCCTGCCGGCCTACGCCGTCGAGGCCCTCCGCTTGCAGGTCGTCGGCTTCGGCCTGCTCCATACGACCGTCGGCCTGGGCGCCCTCGTCGGAGCCTTGACCGTGGCCGCCGGGAGCCGTTCGCCCCGTCGGGACCGGTGGTTGGCCGTCGGGGCGCTGGGATTTCCGGCCGCCTTACTGACATTGGCCTTAGCCCGACAGGCGGCCCTGGCGATGGTCATCCTGTTTGTCGTAGGATTTACCTTCGTCGTTCAGTTCGCCACGGTGAATACCCTGATCCAATCTTATGTCCCCGACGCCCTGCGGGGACGGGTCATCAGCCTGTACACGCTCATGTTCTTCGGGCTGACGCCCTTCGGTGCCCTGCTGGCCGGGGCCGTCGCCCACTTCTGGAGCCTGACGGCCGGGATCGCCCTGGGCGCCGGGGCCGCCCTGGTCTGGAACGGCCTCCTCCTGCGAGGTCTTCGACAGACGGGTCTTCGGGAGTCCGGTGGGGCTGTAGCGTGATGCGGGATCCTGAACCATCTGCCCATCTGCCGACTGCCGATCTGCCCGATGCCGGCAGATCGGCCTCCCCGGGGGATCGGAAAGGCCGAGGGCATCCGGATTCTCAGGAGCTGAACGGCCCTGCCGATTCGCCGTTCGCCCTTTTTAACGCCATGCTGGACTGCATCGTCGTCGGCGGCGGTATCACGGGTTTGACGGTCGCCTACGAGCTGAGCCTACGAGGGCTCCAGGGCGTCCTCGTCGAGGCCGACGACCGTCTGGGCGGCAAGGTCCGCACCGTCGTCGAGGACGACTTCGTCGTCGAGATGGGCCCCGACGCCATGGTCACGCTGAAGCCGGAAGCCCTGGGCCTGTGCACGGAGCTCGGCCTGGCCGATGAGGTCGTCGCCGCCCGGAACGTGCCGGCCTATGTCGTCCGGGGCGGCCGCTTCTATCCGATTCCACCTGGCTTATTCGCTCTCGTCCCGGGGCGGGTCCCTCTGCGGGACGTCCGCTGGATTTCCCGGCGGGGCCGCCTGCGGGCGGCCGGGATGCCCCTTCAAGTCCTCCTTCACCCGGTGCCGCCCGACGCCGACGTTCCCGTCGGACCGACCTTCCGCCGCTGGGCCGGGGCCGAGTTCACGACCTGGGTCGTCGAGCCCCTCCTGGCCGGCGTGTACGGCGGGGACATCGAGCGCCTGAGCCTGCGGGCGACCCTGCCGCAGGCCGCGACCCGGTGGTCCGAGGGCTGGCGCTGGCTTTTCCAAGCCCGGTCGAGACGTCCCGGACCCGTCGAAACGCCCTTTCGGTCCCTCCGATGCGGCCTTGCGGGTCTGGTCGAACGGCTTCGGGCACGCATAAGCTCCGTCGAGGTCCGGACGGGCCTTTCCGTCGAGGGCGTCTACCGATCCGAGGCGGGATGGGTCGTCGAAACGGCCGGCCGGGAGCGATGGCAGGCCCGGCACCTCGTCCTGGCCGTCCCGCCTCGGGCGGCCGCCCGGCTCTTGCGAGATGCCGCCCCCGACGTGGCCGACCTGCTGGGTCAGGCCGTTTCAGAGCCCGTGGCCGTCGTCGCCTACGCCTGGCCCGGGACCTGGGACTGGCTGGGGACGGGCTTCCTCGTCCCCCGGGCGGAACGCCGGTGGATCACGGCCTGCACGTGGCTCTCCCAAAAGTGGCCCCGCCGGGCCCCGGCGGGCTGGAATCTGGTCCGGGTCTTCCTGACGGGCTCGACGCCGACGCCCTGGACGGAGATGGACGACGAGACCCTCGCCCGGACCGTCTGGCAGGAGTTCGTCGAGCTCGTCGGCGTCCCGGCCGTCCCGCATCGGGTCTGGGTCCAGCGGTGGACCGACGGGCTTCCGCAGTACACCGTCGGGCATCTGACGTGGGTCGAGGCCGTCGAAGGAGCCGTCGCCCGCTACCCCGGCCTCCACGTCGCCGGGGCCGGCTATCGGGGTGTCGGCCTCTCGGACTGCATCCGCCAGGCCCGCCAGGTCGCCCGCCGCATCGTAGAATAGGCCCCAGACCCGGATGGGTCGGGGCGAGCGGGACGCCCTCCCTTCGTTCATAAAGCCGCCGACCCCGCCCCGAGGGCAAAGACCCGCCAGATGTACCGGTGCTTCCTCGGCGGCCAGAGAGGCTCCTGAAGCACGACCAACCGATTCCCCGTGGTATCCGTCGTCGTGGGGAAGATGACATTGATCTCGTGCGAATATGCTATCCGACCCAAGGGCTGGCCTCGAAGGTCCAGGACCCATAGCTGATGGCCCGACGAGACCGGGACCGTCGGGTTGGGCTTGTCCTTGAGTAGGTCCCGTAGGTCTTGCGCCTTTTCTGGAGGGACCCCATACTTTCGCACGTAATCTTCCAGGGGGAGCCGTTCGCTGTAAGACACTCCGACCAGCAGAGCCTCCCGACCCTGCCACATCACGGGAAAGATCCGCCGAATTTGGCGATTCTCCAGGGCTTGCCAGAAGTCGTCGGACGGCGAATACAGCATCGGCCGATCTCCTCGCGCATCCACGATGAACCACTCACCCCGATTCTTACCCGTTAAGAGCGCCTTCCCGGCATAGTTCGGAAATCCGCGAAAACTCCAAACGAACGCTCGCGCTGTGCGAATCCATTCCACCGGTACCGGCGCCAAGGACTTGAGGAGCGTACCGCGCGAAGAGTAAAGCTGGATCTGGACCACACCGGTTGCGACGTAAGCGACAAAAATGCCGTCGGCCGTGCAGACGACTTGAGCCAAATAGAACTGACCCGGGACGGTCCACTCCTGCAGGAGGCGCCCGCCTTCATCGACTTGAGAGACCCGCCGGCCGGTAATAAAGACGATACCGTCGGGACAGACGTCAGCCGCCGTGACGGGTGTGGGAAGGGAAGTCTGCCAGACGAGACGGCCATCTCTATAGTAGGCCACCGTCGCCCGCGTCAGGTCCAGGTCGTTGTCGACGACCAATAGCTTCTCTCCTTTCAAAGTAACCGTCCGATAGACAGCCAATTCGTCCGGGTCCAGGGGGAGGGGGTGCTCTCCGACCTTCTGGACCGGCCATTCCGCCCAAGCCGGGGCCTCGGCGAAGACCGCCTCGAAGACCCCGCCCCCCAAGACGAGGACCATCAGGGCCCCCATCCCTATAAGACACAATCCTCGAAGCGACCTCATGGCCGACCTCCACGACGCACTGCGTTTCGGGGATTCGTAGAGTATTCCATGGACCATACCGTTCGGCTCGGGAAAATGCGGGCTGTTCGACCCCCCTGGCTGGAGAACCAGCGATCCCCAGCCGATAACCGAAGGTCGGTCCGACGCCGTTTTCACGGGCCAAACCCCTCGGTGAGCTTACACACAGCACCAGAACCCCCAGCAGTCTCGGAAAACTCTGCAACCCTGGGTCGGATCATAACAGTCACAGATCTCCGGGGTACAATGACAACCTTCACATGGTGACGACGCAGGACAACTGCAGGAGACGCAGTAATCCGGACAGCTGGGCGTCGCACTACATCCGGCGACGGCTGTCCCCGAGGAACTGCTGATAGGCAAGCATGACTTCACATCGACGGTGGATGAATTCGGTGAAAATCGACTGCCGGAAGGTCCCGAAAATAGGCCCAGCGCCCATGCCAAAATCCCGATGAGGAGCCAGCGTAACCGCATAGCCACCCTCCTCTATTAGAGTTCACTACAAGTTAAATCGTTCAAAAAAAATCAAGACCCCGGCCGCCTGGGGTAGCCGGGGCGCAATTGGAGTCGAGGCGGAAGAGCGTCTAACCTTGCCCTGCACCGAACATGGAACCTGGGGGAACTCATGCCGGCGTCCGCCGGGGACATCGAACGGGGCCTCGTCCGGGCGATGGGCCGGTGGGACCTGACGGCCCTCGCCGTCAACGGGATGGTCGGGGCCGGCATCTTCGGCCTGCCGGCCGTCGTCGCCCGGGAGGTCGGCGTCTGGAGTCCCCTGGCCTTCGTCCTGTGCGGCATCGTCGTCGGGACGGTCGTCCTGTGCTTCATGGAAGCCGCCAGCCGATTCGAGACGACCGGCGGGCCCTACGAGTACGCCCGGGCCGCCTTTGGGGCCTTCGTCGGGTTCCAGACGGGATGGCTCCGGTGGCTGGCCGACGCGGCGGCCATCGCCGCCAACCTGAATTTACTGGTGACGTATGCGGCGACATTTGCGCCGGTCCTGTCGGGATGGGGGGCCCGATGGGCGACGATGATGGCGTTCGTCGGGGTGATGGCCGTTCTCAACGTTCGGGGCGTCCGTCACAGCGCCTGGGCCGTCGGCACGGCGACGGTCCTGAAGCTCCTGCCCCTGGTCGCCCTCGTCGGCGTCGGCCTGTTTTACGTGAACTGGGGAGTCTGGACCGGGGCTCTCCGGGACCCGTCGGCCCTGGACCTCCACCGGTGGACGTCGGCCGTCCTGGTCCTCGCCTACGCTTACATGGGGTTCGAGGACGCCACCATCCCGGCCGGTGAGACGCGGGACCCCCGTCGGACGACCCCGGCGGCGCTCCTGACGGCGGTAGCCGTCGTGGCGGCGCTCTACGTCCTCGTCCAGACCGTATGCGTCGGGGTCGTCCCCGACCTGGCGGCGGCCGACCGGCCCCTGGCGGAAGCCGGCGCCCGGGTCTTCGGCCCGTGGGGCGGGTCGCTCCTGGCGGCGACGGCCCTCGTATCCATCGCCGGCAACATGCTGGGCGCGGCCCTGAGCTACCCGCGGCTGACGTATGCTCTGGCCCGGGACGGGCTGTTCCCGGCCGTCTTTGCGGCCGTCCACCGGCGGTACCGGACGCCCTACGCTTCCATCCTGCTCTATGCCGGGGTCGTCGGAGGCCTCGCCGTGTCGGGGACCTACGAGCGGCTCGTGACGCTGAGCGCCGTGGCCCTGACCCTGGTGTACGGGGCGACGTGCCTGGCCGTGCCCGTCCTGCGACGGCGGCACGGGCCGGCAGTCCTACGGGTCCCGGGCGGCGTCGGGACGGCCTTCGGCGGCACAGCCCTGATGCTCGGCGTGCTCGTCGCTTCCCGGCCGACGGCGGCCCTCGGGACGACGGCCGGGGCCATCGCCGTCGGGACCCTGCTGATGGTCCTGGGCCGACGCCCCAGCCGCCGGGAGGTACGGAGATAGGGTCAGAGTCCACATCGAAGCCCCAGTCCCCAATCCTAAGGATTCAGCCGACTGCCCATCTGTTCCTGAGGTGGATGCCGGGATGACTCCCGGCTCTCTAAGGTTGACACCGGGATAACTCCCGGTGTTCGGATAGGATGACGCCGCCATGACGGACGGCGCCCGGACAGGGGGACGCCAGCATGACTGCTGGCGTTCGGAGGATGAGGGCATGACGGCCGGCTTGGGAGGGGGGTACCGGCGTGACGGCCGGCAAAGGGCAAAGAGCCGGCCGACGGGACGTCTGCCTTCCCGCAGGCCAGAGGCCTGCGCTCCCTATCTCCCCACCTGTCTGCCCCACGTCATTCCGTCCCGGGGCAGGCACAAGGCCTGCCCCTACCCCCCCCATCTCCCTATCTGCCGACTGCCGACCTGCCTATTTGCCGACCGCTGACCTGCCCATCTGCCCACCTGCCTATTTGCCGACTGCCCTACCTCTCCTTCACGGCCAGGCGTGCGGGTGCCGCCATGCCCCGCTCCTGGGGAGCGTAGTACTCGTAGACGACCGCCGGCCCCGTCTTCGCACGGACGGGAAGCTTCGCCCGCAGGCGGAACCGCCACTCGACGGTCCGACCGTCTTCGATGCGGTCCAGATAGAAGATGACCTGCCGGGGCGTCAACTCGAATCTCTGGATGTGCTTGCGCTCGACCAGGGCCGTCAGGTCGTCGGTCAGGACCTCAAAGCCGGGCGGGACGCCGACGTCCACGATGACCATCTGGGCCGTCGCCGGCCGGCGGTTCGTCACCCGAACTTGACAGGTGACGGTCTCGCGGATCTGCAATTCGGATCGGTCGTAACTGACCCGGACCTGGAGCGGCTCCTCGGGCGGCGGCGGGACCCGGTCCCAGGGGAGATAGAACCGGGAGCTGACCTGATACAGGAGACGGCCCCGGCCCCGGAAGCTGACCACGACGTCGTTGTCGCCCGGTCGGACCGACCGGGACGCATCGACGGTCCGGACGACGTCGGCCGTATCCGGCGTGATGCGCCATTCGGCGGCCTGCTCGCCGCCTACCCACACGACGAGCGTCCCGTCGGCGGCGCCGGCGCCCTGCTCCATGGCCGCCAGAAAAGCTTTCAGGGCCCAAATCGTCGCCTGCGTCGTCTGCCAGGTCCCGAAGGCGTCTTTGTTTCGGACCAGGTACGTCAGGGCCTTATGAGCCAGGGGTAGATGGCCCCCGTGCCGCAGGAGGGCATAGGCGGCCAGGGCGGTCGTCTCCAGGTCGCGGCTCGGCCCGCGTAGGCAGAAGAACGTCTCGCTCTGGCTCTCCCAAAAGGCGACGTCCGACGCCTCTCGGGCGAGGCCGGCGAGCCTGTGAGCGACCCGGTCGACGAGCCGGGGGTCCACCGAGAGGCCGGCGTCCCGAGCCCCGAGGAGGGCATTGAGCGTCACGGCCAGGGCGTAGCCGTCGTCGGCCTCGTCGGCGTGCTCGCCGAGGTACCGGACGGCGCGTTCCAGCGCCGCCCGGGCCGGCTCGACGTCCCGGACGCCGACCTCGCCGATGGCCCAACTGACGTAGGCCGTCGTCCGCAGGAGGTCCGTCTGGCGACGCCAGGCCCCTTCCTGAATGCCGCTCCGGTCGGGTTCCCACGAACCGTCCGGCTTTTGCTTGCTGACGAGCCACCGGACCGTCCGGTCCAGCAAGTTCGGGTCGACGTCGTGAACCCGCCGCATGTCGGCAAATTCCAACAGGCCGTAAGCCGTCAGGACCTGGTGGGCCGGCGGGTCGCCAAACCAGCTAAAGCCGCCCCCGGGGACCTCGAAGGTCAGGAGCCGCTGATAGCCGACCGTGATGAAGTGCCGGGCTTTCATCTCCGTCTCGGGCCGGGTCTTCCCCATGCGTCGGAGATAGCTCAAGACCAGGACGTTCGGATAGGTCACGCTCGAAGTCTGCTCGAAACACCCGGAGGGGAGCCGGAGGAGACCTTCCAGGCCGTCCAAGACTTGCGTGAAGGCGCTCGGATAGACCCGGACCAGCAAGGTCCGGGCACCCTCGATAGAGTCGGCAGGAAAGTGGACCTTCAACGTGCGGTCGGCCGGACCCGTCAGGGCGTCGCTGATCGTCTGCCAGACCTCTTTCCCGTCGGGTCGGACCGTCACGGTCCGCCGGACCGCATCGCTCATCGCCTCGCCGTCGGCGTGGACGGTGACGGCGTGGGTGCCCGGCCGGGCCGCCCGCAGGCGGAAGCGGACGGCCGTGACCTCGTGGGGCTGAAGGGTGACGACCTTCTCGGCGACGCCCTGAAGGTCGAAGCCCTCGCCCGGGTTCAATCGGAGCCGCACCCGTTGCGACCGGTCCAAGTAGTTGTACAGGGCGACCGGCATGGCGACCTCATCGCCCTGCGTGAAGGCCACGGGTAGGTCGATGTCTACAAAGAAGTCCTGGAAGACCCGGATGGGCGCCGTCGTCGAGCCGATCTGACCGACGGCCGAGTTCGCCAGGGCGGTCAGCCGCCAGGTCGTGATGCTGTCGGCCAAGGGGACATCGACCTGGGCGTGACCCCGTTCGTCGGTGATGAGTTGAGGCTGGACGAAGAGCGTCTCGGGGAAGAACTGGCGGATGCGGACCTCGCCGGCCGGGGCCGAGGGCGCCGGGGGGGCCGGGAGCGCTTCCGCAGTCATCGGTCTGGCGAAGAATACCCGTTCCCTGCCGCCGTGGCCATAGACCCACAAGTCATCCGAAGTCTCGAATTGACCGTCGAAGCCGGCACTGATGAGTATAAATCCATATGAAATATCTTTGTATATCGCCCGAATCCGGTAGGGACGGCCCAGGGGGTCCCGAATGTCGGCCCCTGTCAAGAGACCGGCCGCCGCCAGCTCCCGCAGGGCCGCCCCGGCCGAGGGGTACCGACCCTTGGCGCGCCGGTAAACGTCCAGGGCCTTCCGGATCTTCTCGGCGGCCGCTTCCATCACCTGACGCCACCGGGCCTCGACCTGACGCTTTTTCTCTTCGTACGTGCTGACCCTCAACGTGTACTCTGGCACCGGCGCGGCCGCCGTTAGGAGGACGCGGACGATGCGGTCCCGGGGGCCGGGTCCCAGGTTCCGGGAGGGGCCGAACTCCTCAGGCTCTGGGGGGAGCAAGAGGGACGGGAGCTCCCAACCGTGGACCTCATAGCGGGGCTTCAGGAGCTCCGCCTCCAAGGCAAAATAAAGCCGTTCTAAGCCGGGCTGGAGGCCGGCCAGCGCAAAGACACTTTCGTCGACGACCGTCAGGCCCAGGGCGGCGACCGTCGGTTTCCCCGTCGGGTCGGCCACGGCCAGACGGACCCGGGCCGGTTCGCCGGGGCGGTACGTGGTCTTATCGGTCGTGACGTCCACCCGGAGTTCATTGGCCGGTTCGACGAACACGGCGCGGGTGTCCCGGACGACGTCCCCGCCGGCCGTGATGCGATACGCATGGAGGACGAGCGTCCCGGCCAGTTCGGGCGTCAGGGGGAGGGTCAGACGGCCGCGCCCGTCCGGCAGGTCCACGGTCTTTGTCAAGACGGTCTGCTGATGGACGATGGCGTCGACGAAGGCGACGGTCGAGCGGGCCGGCGTCGCCAGGACGTCGAGGCGGAGGACGTCGCCGACACGGGCCGTGGCCCGGTCAGTCCGGAGTAAGACGGCTTCCTCCCCGGCCGATTGCCAAAGCCGGACGGTCCTTTCGGCCCGGCGGCCCTGCTCGTCCATCGCTATGACCCGGACGGTCACAGGGAGTGAGGCCTCCTCTGAATCGCGAGGGGTCCATTCAAGCCCTTCGGGGATGAACCACTCACCCCCTGCCGTTCGCCGTTCGCCCCTCGCCGCGCCGAGCCGGACCGTCGTCTCGCCGATGCCCAGGGCGTCCGTCTCGCCCCGGGCCGTGAAGGTGGTCGTCCCGTCGGTCCCCTGCCCTATGACCTCAAACCGACACGGGGCCGGCGTCCCGTCCGGATAGGTCGTGACGACAAAGAGCCCCATCGGGAGATTCGGCTTGAGGGTCGGGCTTTCCGGGACGACGGCGATACGGATGGCCTCCGGGCTGACCGGAAGCGTCGTGCTGACCCGCTCGGCGTGGTCGGCCGCGTCGGTGACCGTCGCTTCCACGCGAAGCAGGGCGTTCCCGCCCTCGAGGGGCAGGCCGACCCACCTTTCGGGGAGTGGCGTCTCAAACTGCCAGCGTCCGGCTTCGTCCAGCGTGCCCGCCAGCTCGGCGATGTCGTGCCATCCGGCCGCAAACGTGCTGAGGCGGACGGTCACCCGCCCCCGGCTCACGGGCTTGCCGAAGAAGTAAGCCGCCGTCACCGTCCCCCGCAGGGTCTCCGCCGGCAGGTAGAACCGCCGGTCGGTCTCGACGGTCACCTTGAACTTCGGTAGGACGTAGCGTTCGACCCGGACCGTCCGTTCGGCTTCGGCCAGGAGCGCGGCCTCGGACCCCGGCGACGGTTCGTCGGTCCCGAGCCTCGCCGTGACCCGATATTCTCCCAGGGTCACCTCGTCGGCGATGGGGAACTGGGCGGCGGCGACGCCGAATCGGGAGGTCCGTTCTCGACTCCGAAAGACCAGGTTGCCCCTGGGGTCCCGGACCTCGAAGGTCAGGGGCCGGTCGGCGGCCGCCCGCCCGTCGGGCTGGAGGAGGGCCAAAGCCCGGATGTGGACGGTCTGGCCCGGCTGATAGATGGGCTTGTCCGTCGTGAGGAGGACCTGACCGGCCTCCTCGACGGCGACGTCCCGCTCGATGAGGTCGTCACCGATGGGCGTCCGGACGGCGATGGACAGTCGGTACCGGCCCGGCGGAGACGGCGCCCGAAACTGCACGTCGGCCGTTCCCCGGGCATCCGTCCGGCCCTGAAATACGACTCGCTCTGGGCCGCTTGTCCCCGCTTTCCCTTGCCGGTCTTCGGTCTTCCGGACGAGGGCGACCCGGACCTCGGCCGATACGGGCCGTCCCGCCCGTCGGTCTGTCGTGACGACCCGCAGGACGACGTCCGAGCGGGCCAGCCAACGCGTCTGTCCGAAGACCTGGGTGTCCAGCGGGGGCGGAAGGACGGGCTCGTGGCTTATAGCTTGTAGGTCACGGGCCATGGTCCTATGAGGCGTGAGCCATGCGCCATGCGCGAATATCCACCATAGCAGGGCAGAGCCCCCGAGGATGAGGACCTGATAAGACCTCTTTCCCAGCATGACGCCTCCGGGTAGGGGCGACCGGCCGGTCACCCCATACTGAAGGGAAGATTTCAATCATTTAGATATCATATTAGAACAGAAGGTTCGGACATCGGGGGACAAAGGAGCCCAAAGGCCCAGCCGGGACGATAATAAGGGTGGACTTTTCTCTGGGAGGCAGGCGATGCGGCGGTTTCTATGTCGGTTCGGCGTCGTCCTGGTTCTGATCCTCTGGGGGACCGGGGCGATGGCCCGAGCGGAAGCACCGGCCGGGCTCCTCGGGATCGGGGTCGGTGTGGCCGACCCGACGGCCCGGGGCACGCCCGGGGGTTTCTTGGCCACGGCCGGCTTTCGGTATCCCCTGACCCCGTGGTTCGCCGTCGAACCGGAAGTCGGGTACTGGGAGCGGTCGGACCGGACGGACGTGCTGGTGTCGGACGTCTTCAGCGACTTCAACGTAGGCTTGCAGGGCCTCTTCACCGTCCCGGTCGGACGGACCTGGGGTCTGTACGCCGGGGCCGGCGTGGACGTGCACGTCCTGACGGGCGAGTTCCGGGTCGTCGGATTTCCGACGTCGGAGGAGACTCGGGCTCGGGGCGGGTTTCACGTCCTGGGTGGGGCGGATGTCCGGTTGGGCCGGGACGTCCGGCTGTTCGTGACCGGTCGGTATGACGTCGTCTCGGGCCTGCGGCAGGTCCGGTGGGTCCTCGGGACCCGGTTCCGCCTGGAATGAGCGATCGGCCGGGTCTTGGTCCGAACGGCCCTGTTGATAGACCCGACGGCCTCCCTTAGACTCTACCCGCACGGGCAGGCCGGTAGGTCTCCGATGGACACGTGGCCCCGCTTGGTCGCCGACGTGATGCTGGGCCGTCTGGCCCGGTGGCTTCGGCTGGCCGGTCTGGACGTGGCCTACGACCCCGGATGGGACGACGACCATCTCCTGCGGCGGGCCGTCCAAGAAGGACGGGTCCTCCTGACCCGGGACCGCCAGCTGTACCAGCGGGCCCGGCGGATGAACGTCCCGGCCCTCTTTGTGCGTTCCGAGCGGCTGGCCGACCAGTTTCCGGAAGTTTGCCAAGACCTGGGCTTGGACCCCGACGGCCTCCCCTGGTTTGCCCGTTGCGCCGTCTGCAACGAGCCGATCCAGCCCGTCCGGCGGGACCTCGTGCGGCACGTCGTGCCCGACTACGTGTGGCGCCACCATCGACGATTCTACCGGTGTCCCGCCTGTGACCGCATCTACTGGGCCGGCTCCCACTACCGCCGGATGATGGGCCTGCGAGCCCGATGGAGTGCGGCGAACGATGAATAGCGAGTAGCGAATGGCGAATGGCGAGCGGCGAGTGGCGAGCGGGGATGCGGTAGAGATGTGAGAGATGCGGTGGGGATGCAGTAGGGATGCGATGGGGATGCAGTGGGGATGCCATGGCATCCCTACCGCATCTCTACTGCATCCCTACACCCGAGCGGAAAAATGACGTCACCCCGGCCTCACGCCGTCGCGCCGTTACGACGCTGGCGGGACGACTTCCGGGTCCTGTATCGATACGTGCGGCCCTACCGGTGGGCGATGGCCGGCCTCGTCCTCCTGATGGCCCTCGTCGGGGCGACCAACGCCGGCATGACGTATCTCATCCAGTGGGTCATGGACACGCTGATCATCCGGCTCGACTTCCGGCGGCTCCCGACCCTGGCCGGGGCCGTCCTGTTGATCTACGTCGTGCGGGCCTTGGCGATGTACTACAGCACGGCCGTCAGCCGGACCATCGGGGCCCGGGTCGTCCACGACGTGCGCCGTCGCCTGTTCCTGCACGTCCTCGAACAGCCGGCCCTGTTCTTCCGGCGGTTCCCGTCGGGCCAGCTCTCGAGCCGGATGACCCACGACGGGACGGTCCTCCAGCAGGGCGTCACCGAAGTCTTCACGGACGTCGTCCTGGAGGGCTTTAAGGCCCTCGCCGTGGCGATGTACATCTTCTGGCTGAACTGGCGGCTCGCCCTGGTCGCCCTGGTCGCCGTTCCCCTCCTCGTCGTCCCCGTGGCGGTCATCGGCCATCGACTCCGGCGGGTCACGGAGCAGTTTCACGGGGCCGTCGGCGACCTGACCCATCACTTTCATCAGGTCCTGCAGGGCCTGTGGGTCGTCCAAGCATACTGGGGCCAGGCCCGGGAGCGACGGCAGTTCGAGCAAAAGACCGACGGCCTCCTCCGGCTCCAGCGCCGGTGGGTCTTCTGGAATGCTCTTCACGCCCCCATCGTCGAGGTCTGTCTGGGCGTCGCCCTGTTCGGCCTGATCGCGTACGGGGCCTACCAGATCCGGCAGGGCGACCTCACGCCGGGCGGCTTCACGTCCTTCGTGGCGGCCATGCTGATGGTCTACACGCCCCTGCGGCGCCTGAGTAAGCTGAACGACCTCCTTCAGCAGACGGCCACGGCGGCCCACCGTCTGGAGCAGGTCTTCCTCTACGACCTCCGCCTGCCGGAAGCGCCGGTCCCCGTGACCCTGCCGGTCGTGCGGGGCGAACTCCGGTTCGAGGGCGTCGGCTTCCGATATCCGGGCAAGTCGACGCCGGCCCTGATCGACGTAAACCTCTCGGTCGCCGCCGGTGAGACGGTCGCCGTCATCGGTCCCAGCGGGGCCGGCAAATCGACGCTGGCCCAGTTGATCCCGCGCCTGATGGACGTAACGGAGGGGGCCGTCTACCTGGACGGCCACGACGTTCGGACCCTGCGTCTGCGGGAGCTCCGGACCCACGTCGGGTGGGTCCCCCAGGAGGTCTTCCTCTTTGAGGACACCGTGTTCAACAACATCGCCTACGGCTGGCCGGCGGCGACCGAGGCCGACGTCGTCCGGGCGGCCCGGCAGGCGCATGCCCACGAGTTCATCCTGCAACTCCCCGAGGGTTACCGGACGGTCATCGGTGGGGAGACGACGGGCCTCTCGGGCGGCCAGGCCCAGCGGATCGCCCTGGCGCGGGCCCTCGTGCGGCGGCCCCGCGTGCTCGTCTTGGATGAGGTCACGTCGGCCCTCGACAGCGAGTCAGAGGCCCACATCCTGGCGGCCTTGGCCGAGCTGAAGGGGACCTGCACGATGATCATCATCGGCCACCGGTGGTCCATGCTCCGGCTGGCCGACCGCATCGTCGTGATGGACAAGGGGCGGGTCGTCGATGAGGGGACCCACGACGAGCTGTTGCGGCGCTGTGCCCTTTACCGGCGTCTGTGGCGGCGACAGGTCGCCGTCCCGACGTGACGTCGCGGCGGCCTCAGTGGACGCGCTTGACCTTACGATGCACGAAGTCCATCAGGACGTACTGGCCCAGGGTCATCGGCGTCGTGAAGTAGGCCTTCCCCCGGGCGAGCTGGGTGACCTTCTGGACGAAGCGGACCAGGAGGGGGTCGTCGGTCAGCATGAAGGTGTTGATGGCAATCCCGGCCTTGCGACACCGGACGACTTCCTTGAGGGTCTCCTCGACGATCATCGGGTCCAGGCCGTAGGGGTTCTTGTAGACGTGGCCGGAGGGGAGCGTGACGGCCGACGGCTTGCCGTCGGTGATCATGATGACCTGCCGCATTTCCTTCCGTTGGTTTAACAAGATCCGGCGGGCCAGGCGCAAGCCCTCACAGGTGTTCGTATAGAAGGGACCCACGCGGGCCTTCGCCAGGTCCCGGAGTCGAATTTCCTCGGCGCTGTCATGAAAGAGGACGCAGTGGAGGGAGTCGCCGGGGAATTGGGTCCGAATCAGGTGAGCCAGGGCGAGGGCGACCTTCTTGGCCGGCGTGAAGCGGTCCTCGCCGTACAGGATCATGCTGTGGGAGCAGTCCAGCATGAGGACGGTCGCACAGGAACTCTGGTACTCCCCCTGGAGGACGTGGAGGTCTTCATACCCGATTTCCAGGGGCAGGCGGGGGCCTTGCCGTTGGATAGCGTGTAGAAGCGTCTCGACGACGTCGAGCTGGAGCGTGTCGCCGAACTCGTAGGGCTTCGGCTCCGTGTAAGCCTCCTGGTTCGGCGTCAGGCGGACCGTCTCGTGGGCCCCAAAGCCGGCCTGGCCCGTCGCGTGAAGCAAGTCGCGGAGGCTCTTGTAACCCAAGAAGTCGATACTCTTGTCGGTCAGCTCGAAGCGGACCTTATCGGGCTCCCGCGGCGAGTCCGGGTCCGGGACGCCCTCCGGGTGGAGGGCCGAGGCCCGTTCCGGGACGGTCGTGATGTAGCCCTCGGACTGGAGCCGCTCCATGACCTCTTGAACAAGCTGTTCGAGCTGTTCGGCCGTCGTCCCCGGGTACCGCTGAAGCAAGCGTTCCAGGGTCGCCTCGTCCAGGACGCCGCCCTGAAGGAGGGCATCCAGGATGGCGTCATGCAGGTCCGCCAGCGTGTGGTCCGAGCGACGCCGCCGACCGAAGGGGAAGCCGGAGAACAGGAAGTAGTCCTCCAGGGCGCCCATCAGGTTCTGGAGGAGCTCCTCCAGGTCCAGCTCCCCGAGGTATCGGGTGTAACGAACACCGGCCATGGCCCTCCTGCTTAGAAACCGTTTTTCTCCGACTCCGTCACTTTTGGAAAACCGTGCCCCTCGGGCACAGAGCCGTTCAGTTCGTGAGAATGGCGTCAGAACAACCTTTCCCATCCCCCGGGAAGCACGATTTTTCAAGCATCCGGCAGATGGGCAGGTCGGCAGATAGGCAGATAGAAGCCGGGTGGGTAAGGATCAACCCCAGGGCTTTTGGGACCATCTGCCCATCTGCCGAACTGCCTATCTGCCAAAGCTTGAAAAACCATTCTCCCCAAAGGGTCGAAAAAGCCGAATCCATGCGGGTTTTCACCAACCGGACGGCCCTGTTAATTGACCCTCCTCGGCGGTCCGGCCGGCCGGGTCGGGACGTGGACCTCGGCCCGGGTGTAGCCCCGCTCGGGATGACGGCTGATACGCTTATGGGCCCACAGGCCGTCGAGGATCAGCTCGGCGGCACTGACCCGGACGGCGTCGGCGTATTGAGCCTTCTTGGCCAAGCGGTCGGCCTTTTCCAGGAGCTGGGGGACCCGCCGCAGGACCGGCAGGATGTGGGCCGTGGGTGCCCATTCGGGAATGATGAGCGTGCCGCCGGCCTCGAACCATTCGACGAGCTCTCGAAATTCGTCTTCTGTGTAATATTGCCGGAAGACCTGGGCGATGGCCTGCCGGATCAGGGACTCGGCGATGGACTCGGCCCCCTTGAGTTCACCCTCGTATTCGAGCTCCATCTTGCCCGTCATGGCCGGGACGGCCGCATAGACGTCGGCGATGCGGGGTACGACCCAGGGTTCACCCGACCGGTAGGCCCGCTGTTCGGCGTTGCTGACGGCCAGTTCCAGGGCCGCGATGGGAAGCCGCTGGGAGACGCCGGACCGCTGGTCGATGCGACCGTCCTTGCGGGCCTGGAAGGCGACCTCCTCGATGACCTCAAGGATGAATTCGGGGACCTCCAGGGGGCGGTCCGTCGGGCGTTGCCACCAGGCCTCCTGGCGGGTGATGGCGATGCCCGTCCGTCGGTCCAGCGGATAGTGGGTCCGGATTTCGGCCCCGATGCGGTCCTTCAGGGGCGTGATGATCTTCCCCCGGGCCGTATAGTCCTCAGGGTTCGCCGTGAAAATCAGCAGGACGTCTAAGGGGAGCCGGACCGGAAAGCCCTTGAT
Source organism: bacterium HR11 (assembly GCA_002898535.1). Lineage (NCBI taxonomy): Bacteria > bacterium HR11. The sequence goes on along the minus strand of BEHN01000010.1, from coordinate 45,552 downwards.
CTGGACGTCGCCCTCCTGCATGACGTTGAACAGGGCGACCTGAACCTTCGGGGCCAAGTCCGGGAGTTCATTCATCGCAAAGATGCCCCGGTGTGCGCGCGGCAGGAGGCCGAAGTGGATGACCAGCTCGTCGGCCAGGACGTGGCCCCCGCGGGCGGCCCGGATGGGGTCGATGTCCCCGATGAGGTCGGCGACGGTCACGTCCGGCGTGGCCAGCTTTTCGACGTACCGCTGTTCCCGATGGATGAAGGCGATGGGCGTGTCATCGCCGGCCTCCTGCACGAGCTGGCGGCACCGGCGACAGATGGGCCGGAGCGGATGGTCGTTGATCTCGCACCCCTCGACGACGGGGACCCATTCGTCCAGGAGGTGGACGATCTGCCGCATGATGCGGCTCTTGGCTTGGCCCCGGAGGCCCAGGAGGATGAAGTTCTGCTTCGCCAGGAGGGCGTTGACGATCTGGGGCAGGACCGTCTCGTCGTAGCCGTGAATCCCGGGAAAGAGGGTCTCGCCCGAGCGGAGGCGGGCGATCACGTTCCGGCGGATCTCGTCCTTTACGGAGGGGACCCGCTCCAAGTAAGCGACCCAGGTCGGGTCGCTCCGAAGCGCGCCCAGCGTGCGAGCCGTCGGTATCATCGAGGACCTCAGACAGTCTCGGGATAGGACAGGGCGTGTCCCTGATGCCCTGGTACCGGAGCGGTCGGTCCCGCCCCCACCCCGATGGGGAGGGGGAAGGTTCTTTAAATATAGCGCCCCTATCGGGCCGCCGCAAACACCCGAAAAAACGTGTCCGGCTATTCCTCGTGGGACATCCAGGTGTAGCGGATCTCGGCCGTCTCCCGAATCTGGTAGGGCCGGCCGTTTTTGAAGACCCACCGGACGGGCAGGAGGTCCCACTGATAGAGCAGATAGCCGTAGTGGGGCACGTCGACGACGACCAGGTCGGCCCGGAGGCCCGGTGCGATTCGGCCCGTCTGGCCGTGGATGCGGAGGCTGTAAGCGGCCTGGACGGTCATACCGGCCAGGACCTGCTCGACGGGGAGGTTCCACCCGACACAGGCGAGCCAGAAGACATACCAGGGATTCAGGCCCGGGTGGGTCCCCGGGTTGTGGTCCGACCCGATGGCCACGACGGCGCCGGCTTCGAGGAGGGCCTGGATGGGGGGCGTCGGGAGGCGCAGGTGAAAGCAGGTCGTCGGGAGCAGAACGGCCGCCACGCCCGTCTCGGCCAGGACGCGGGCCATCCGGGCGTCCATGTGGTTGAGGTGGTCGACGGAGTAGATGTTTTTCCAGTCGTCGATGGCCTCGAGCAGGCCCGTGGGGGACATCTCGTCGGCGTGGAGGTGGATGGCCACAAAGCCGTGCTGGCGGGCGATCGTCAGGAGGTACAGCGTCTCCTCGACGGTAAAGGCGCCGATGTCGCAAAACACGTCGATGGACAGGGAGAGGCCCTGGCGGACGACTTCCGGGATCAGGCGTTGGACCAGGAGGTCCAGATACGCCGCCCGGTCCATGTCCCGGGGGTAAGCGTGAGCGCCCAGGAAGGTCGGCATGACGCCGATGGGGTGGGTCGCCTGGACCTGTTGGAGACAGCGCAGGAGCCGGATTTCCTCGGCTTCCGAAAGGCCGTAGCCGGACTTGACCTCGACGGTCGTCACGCCGAAGGCAAAGAGTCGGTCCAGCCGGAGCTCCAGGAGGCGTTTCAGCTCCTCGTCGGGGGTCGCCCGGGTATCCTGGACCGTCTTCCAGATACCGCCGCCCTGGGCGGCAATCTCGAGGTAAGTCCGACCCCGGAGGCGTTCCATCCAGTCATTTAGGCGGTCGCCCCCGTAAATCAGGTGGGTGTGGGGGTCGATGAAGCCCGGCAGGGCGATATGGCCCGAGAGGTCCAGCTCGACGGTGTCCTGCCGGAGCCATTCGGCCGAGAGGTCCCGGTCGGGGCCGACCCAGGCGATGCGGCCCCGGTGGACGACGATGCTCCCCTGCTCGACGACCCCCAGGCGTTCGGGCGTCACCCGCCCCGCGTAGGGCCCCTCCCCGCAGGTGATGACCTGGGCCAGACGCCGGAGGATGTAGGTCACCGAAGGGACCGTCATGACTTGCCCGACTCACCGGGGCGGGCCGGGCCTTTGGCCGCCGGGACGAAGTCGACCCGGGCCGGGGGCTTTTCCTGACGCCGCTGTTGGATCCATCGGATCAGGACCTGGGCCTCGGCGAGGACCTGGTCCTGAAAGCGCTGGTACTCCAGCCAGAGTTGCTCCATCTCCTGGTAGACCTTCTGAATTTGGGCCTGGGCCGCCGTCAGGATCTGGTCCCGCCGGAACTCGGCCTCCCGGACGATCAGCTCGGCCTCCTGCTGGGCCTGCTGACGGATGCGGTCGGCCGACTGCTGGGCGGCGACCAGGGTGTTCCGGATGTGGCGCTCCCGCTCCCGGTACTCTTCGAGTTGATCCTGCAGGACGCGGTTGTCGTGCTCCAACTGGCGGATCGTCTGGGTCAGCCGCTCGACCTCGTCGGCGACGACGTTCAGGAACAGGATGACCTCCTCGGGGTCGAAGCCCCGCCAGCGGGACCGGAATCGTTGGTTCCGGATGTCGACGGCCGTCCACGCCATGCCTCACCTCTCCGGGTATATCGGCATCGGATGGCCAAGATAGGTATAGGATGCAGGATGTGGGATGCGGGATGCAAGATAGCAGAGCCGTTCGGTTGGTGAAAACCCGCATGGATTCGGCTTTTTCGACCCTTTGGGAAGAATGGTTTTTCAAGCTTTGGCAGATAGGCAGTTCGGCAGATGGGCAGATGGTCCCAAAAGCCCTGGGGCTGATCCTTACCCACCCGGCTTCTATCTGCCTATCTGCCGACCTGCCCATCTGCCGGATGCTTGAAAAATCGTGCTTCCCGGGCATTGGGAAAGGTTGTTCTGACGCCATTCTCACGAACCGAACGGCTCTGTTACCCCTCTTGTCAGAGCCGTTCGGTTGGTGGGAGTGGCGCCCGATCGGCCTTCCCTACCGCCCGAAATGAAGGACGAACGGCGAATAGTGCCCCATCTGCCCATCTGCCCATCTGCCCACCTGCCCACCTGCCCACCTGCCCATCTGCCTATCTGCCCACCTGCCCACCTGCCGACCTACCTATCTGCCCAACCAAGGTGATTCTGAAGTCGATGGTCCATCGTCCATGGTCTATGGTCTGACGTCAGGGTTGCCACAGCAGGTCGGCGCCCCAGGCACCCGACTCGTCCCGGGAGACGACGACCCGGAGGGCCTCGTTGAGGAGGTACTCCAGGAGGAGGATCTGGGTCTGGGTCGTCGTCAGGCCGATCGAATACGTCAGGCTCCATTTAGGCGAAAACTGCTTGCCCACGGTCAGACGGGGCTCCAGGCGGGCCTCCGGGCCGAGCTGGCTGAGGTCGATGGACAGGCGGTCGATGCCGAAGAAGCGCTGGACCTGGCCGATGGGCTGGATCGACTGAGCCAGGACGTTCGTCAGGAAGCTGGACCCCAGGCTCGTGAAGAAGGTCGTACTCTCCTGGGGCGACTGACCGGGCGTGTAAGTCTGGCCCCCTAACAGGTTCAGGATGGCCCGGGGGTTCAGGGGCGGGTCCGAGGTCAACTGCAGGCTGAGCTGGTCGATCGGGCCGGTGACGACGGCCGTGACGAGGTAGCTCTGGATGCGGGAGGTCCCGACGATGCGGACGACGGGCCGCACGGCCAGGGGGTTCGTGAACTGAATCTGGCCCTCCTGGATGTCAAACAGGCGGTTCAGGAGGACAGCCTGACCGTTCCGGAGGGTCGCCACGCCGATGAAGACGGGCTGGCGGAGCGTGCCCGTCACCTGGAGGCTCCAGACGAGCTCGCTTTGCAGGCCCGTCGAGCCGAGGGCCACGCGGACCCGTACGGGCGTCAGGGTCGTGGACCGCACGTTGAGTTGGAGACGGCTCCAAAGGCCGGTCTCGACGGGTGGTGGCGTCACGGTCGGTCGCGGGAAGGCCGGGGCCTCGGTCGGCCGCGGGGCCAGGAGCGCCGTCCATTGGGGTTCCCAGGTCAGCGTTCCCTCGTCGACCGCCCAGTCGGCCGTCAGAACCATCTGGCTGGTCGGATAGCCCGACAGACTGACGGCCCCGGAGACCCGGGCGTTCCCGTAAGGGTGGAGGCTCAGGTTGGCCCCCTTCAGGTGGAAGCTCGCCTGGATGTAATCGGGGTCGCCGGGGGGGGTCCAGAGGACCTGGCCCGTCCCTTCGGCCGTCCCGCCGCCGATCGTCGCCTGGAAGTCCACGACTCGCCAGACCGGCGTGCGGACCTCGATACGGGCCTGGAGGCGTTCGACCCGGACCGGCCACTCCAGGTGATACAACGATGCCGCCTGGGTCTCGAGGGTCCCCTCGACCTGCCACGGGGGCGACGACCCGTGACGGACCGTGGCGTCGACCCGGACCTGGCCCCGGGCGTCCAGGCCCGGCCATTGGGTCTCCAACCAGCGGAGGGCGACCCGACCGACGGCGCGGGCCTCCATCGGGAAGTCGGCCGCCAGCGGGAGGAGCCACCCATCGAGGCGGACGTCCGTATCGGGATTCTCCTGAAGCCGGACGGCGTAAGTCAGTCGCGTCCCATCCCACCGGACGGCCTCCGGCGTGACGACGGTCAGACGATGCTGGCGGTAATCGACCGTGAGGGGATCGAGCGTCACGCGGGCCTGGAAGGGTTCGCCGGGGTTCCACCGGGCTTCGCCCCGCGCTTGGCCCGACACCCGCATGTCCAAAACGAAGGGGACCTGGTACTGTCGCCACGCCCACGTGCCCTCAGCCCGACCCTCGGCCACGTCGAGCTGGACGACGCCGTGGCCCCGGACTTCGTCCCCCTGATAGAGCCACACCTGAAGGCCCAGGCCCTCGTCGGCCTGCCGGAACATGAGGTCCCCCAGGGGATAGCCCCGCCAGTGCAGGCCCTCGGCATGGCCATGGACGTCCAGGGTCGGCTGACGCCAGGGGCCGTCGATGATCGCATACAGGTCGAGCGTCCCGGCGACCTGATACCGCTGACCGAGGGGACTTCGATGAAGCGGCAGGGCCCGCACACGGACCCGAAAGTCCTCAAACGTCTCCCGCAGGCGATGCCACTGACCCGCAAAGTCAAAGAGGCCCGTCCGATAGCTGACACGGCCCTCGTCCACGCGAAGCAAAAAGTTGACGTACGAGAACCGTAAGATGCCGTAATCCAGGTCCAGGTCCGCCAGACGGCCCTCCGTCAGGCTCAAGTCCCCCCAGAGGTCGACCTGCTGGTAGTTGCCCCGGACGGTCAGGAGTCCCCGGAGGGTCCCTCGGAGGGGAATGAAGTTCAGGGGCGTCGGGGCCAGGACCCGCTCGACGGGATAGCCCAGGAAGCGGACCTCGGCGTAGGAGTCCCCGTCGACCTGAAAGCCGACCTCCCCCAGATACAGGAAGGCCTCGTCGGCCTCGGCCCGATAAGAGTCGTCCCACAGACGGACGTTCCGAAACTGATAGACCCGGTGCCAGTACCGGACGTCGGCCTCGCCGTCGCCCCAGAGGACGCCCAGGTAGACGACCCGCTCGCCCCGAAAGCGGCCGTCGATGGCGATGTCCTGGATGCGATTCGAAAACGTCCCGGCGAACTCGCCCCGGCCGTCCATTTCCCACATCTGAATCTGGGGCCGCAGGTCCGGAAACAGGTTCCACTCCCACTGATGGTAGTAGACGTCGACCTCGTAGATGCTGTCCGTCCGGCCCCGGACCCGGAGTTCCAGGGGCCCCTCGAAGGCGACCCAGCCGTCGACCTCGGCCGACGTCCGGCCCAGGCGGCCCCGGGCGATCAGATGCCGGAACCGATAGCCCTCCAGCTCGCCCAAGGCCGTCAGTTCGACGGGGTAGGCCCAGTCCCGCAGGTACGGCCGCTGACGGTAATCCATCGGGACCGGCTCGGGGACCGGACCAGACCGGGGCTCGGCCCGCAGGACCATCCAGCCGGTCAGGCGGTCGAACTGATGCTCCCGCCATGCGATGGCCCCGGCGCCGCCCCAGGCCGCCGTATGGCGGATTTTCTGAAGGCCCCACATCTGTCCGAAGCGGTCGGCGTCGGCGCCCTGCACGGCCAAGAACAGCCCGAATCGGCTGGCCCCAAAGAGGGGGTCGACCCGAAAGTCCCCGACGACCCGGCCCGTTCCCGTCAGGCGGCCGTGAGCACCGTAGACGTTCAGTCGGTGGTGGGTCATGTAGACCGGACCGGCCGCCTCATCGAAGACCTGCCGGCCCATCCGGTAGGGGACGGACCGGACCCAGCCCCGCATCCGGAATCGGGAGAAGTCCCCGTCGTAATGCACGATGGCGCTACCCCGGCCCTCGACCCGGAAGGGGATGTTGTGGACTCGCTGAATCACCCGATCGTCCCACTGGCCGATCAGGGTCAGGTCCATCTGGGGCGAGCCGTACCCGAGGACCCGGCCGCTACCCCACAGATGGTAGCCCTCGCCCCAGAGATGGGCCTGGTCGATGGTCGGCCCGTCCAGACTCAGGCGGACCTGGAGTCCGCCCTGGAAGGACCAGGGGTTGTAGTCGTACATCCGGAGGAAGCCCTGCTCGATGCGAATCCCACCGGCCAGGTGGCCGCCGGCCGGATGATGGCGCAAGTAGGCCCGGACTTGGGGGAGGCCCAGGAGAAGTGGAATCCCGTCATGCCGAAGGTAAAACGCCAGACGTTCGACCCGCAGGGCCTCGAGCCGCACGTCCACGAACCGAATCCCCCGGACCGCCTCTCGGGGAATCGAGATCGACGGCCAGTTGGCCCGACCCCGGGCGTCGTAGTAGGCCTGAATCCGGACGCCCCCGACCGCGATGGACCGGATGACCAGATGCCGACGGAACAAGGCCCGCCACCAGAAGCGGAACTCGACCCGCTCGACGTGGGCGAAGGCCTGTCGGCCCTGCGGCCCCCGCGTGTACCACGTGATGTCCTCGAACGTCACCGACGGACGCAGGAGATTCCAGCCGGCCCGACCGATCGTCACGTCCTGCCGGGCCGTCTCCTGCAGGAAGCGCTCGGCGAACGTCCGGGTCCACGCCCCGGCCGTCCGGGCGGCCCACAGGTAGGCCCCGACGGCGGCCCCGGCCAGAACGACCAAGAGGCCCCATCCCGTGACCCGAAACCATATCCGGCGACGCCCGCCCATAAAGCCCCTCTATAGAAGTTTAGCACTTTACGCCGTCCGGCCCCACATCGGCGTTCACCCTCCGGACATCGGCAGTGATGCCGGGGTCCCTTCCTGGCGCGCCGGTCATGGCGGCCGCGCGGGCCTTCGCCGGCCGTAGAGCCTGACCCCCCGGAAAGGTGTCGAACCAAATATACAAAGTGTTCACGGGGATAAACACCTGGAGGAAGGCCGGGAGTCGGGGGACGGGACGGAGAGCCGGGAATGTCCGGCATGCCAGGGAGGCGGCTCCCGATGGGCACGGGATTTGCCAAAAGATGCGGGAAGAAGCACCGCCGTGAGGAGGGGAAGATGAGCAGATCGGTCGGATCAGACGGATCGGCCGGATCGGCCAAATCCAAGGCGAAAAAGCGTCTCCGCCCAGCCGGCGGCTATCGTAGCACCGCCAGCTTTCAGACAGCCACGCTGATCTACGATGCCACTTACTGGTTCTGCGAAAAGTTCCTGGACTCGCGCTCCCGTCTGGTCGATCAGATGGTGCAGGCGGCTCGCTCAGGCCGCCAGAACATCGCCGAAGCCAGCCGTGCGGCGGCTACCTCGTCTCAGACAGAATTACGGCTACTGAACGTGGCCCGTGCCAGCCTGGAGGAGTTGCTGTTGGATTTCGAGGATTTCTTACGCCATCGCCGCCTGCGGCAATGGGCACCCGATTCGCCGGAGGCGCGCGCCATACGCGAGGTGCCGCTGCGATTTCAGCGGGATCGGTCGGGTCCGTCGGATTGGACGGATCTGACGGATCAGGCGCGCTGGGCCCTCTATGCGCCGTGGCTGGAGCACGAGGACCCGGCCGTGCGGGCCAATGCCATCATTTGTCTGATCCATCAGGCGAACTACCTACTGGACCGACAAATTGCCGCACTGGAGAAGCGGTTTATCGAGGAAGGCGGCTACAGCGAACAGCTGGCGGCGGCGCGGTTGGCTTTCCGCAACAGGAGGGATCTGACGGATCCGACCGATCCGACGGATCGGTCGGATCGCATTCCCCCCTGCCCGCGGTGCGGCCAAGCGATGGTCTTGCGCACGGCTAAAAGCGGCAGGAATGCCGGCCGACAATTTTGGGGTTGCTCGGGCTACCCCCGATGCAAAGGAGTCGTGGAAGTATGACCCTGACGGATCCGACGGATCGGTCGGATCCGTCGGATCCCTTCCTTTTAAGAACCTGGGGTGATGAGACCGCTTTGCATCCCGCATCTTGCCCCTATGGGTTGTATCCTGTATCTTGCATCTCCTCGGAGGATAGCCCGCCATGCCGGAATTCTACTGTCGGGTCGGGACCCCCAAGGGCGACATCGTCGCCAAGACGATCTACGCCGACTCCCTGGCCCACGCCCGGCGGGAGCTGGAGCGCCAGGGCTACTGGATCTTCGAGGTCCGGCCCCTCCGCCGATGGCGGGACTGGTGGCGTCTGCTGTTCGCCTCGGGCGTCCCCCGGGTGCCGACACGCACCTTCCTGATCTTCAACCAGGAGCTGGCGACGCTCTTGCGAGCAGGCCTACCCCTCTTGCGGTGCTTAGAGATCTTGGAAAGCCGTCAGCGGCATCCCCTCCTGCGGTTCATCATCGCCGGCGTCCGGGAGCGGGTCCGGGCGGGAGCGTCTCTATCGGAGGCCTTCGGGGACTTCGCCGAGCATGTCCCCCGGGTCTATGTCGCCAACCTGATGGCCGGGGAGCGGAGCGGTCAATTGGAGACCGTCCTGCGGCGCTTTGTGCAGTACCAGAGCCTGATTTACGAGACCCGGCGTCAAATCCTGTCGGCCCTGACGTATCCGGCGATCCTGATCTTGCTGGCCTCGGTCCTGCTGGGGGTCCTCTTTACCTTTGTCATCCCCCGCTTTGTGAGCTTTTACGCCTCGATGGGGGCGGACCTCCCGTGGATCACCCAACTGGTCGTCGACATCGCCGGCCTGGTCCGGCGGGGGCTACCCGTCCTCGTCGGGGCGGCCCTCGGCGGGGCCTACCTCTTGCGACTGGGCGTGCGGCACCTGCCCCTCTTCGAGCGTTACTGGCACCGGCTCCTCCTGCGGGTCGCCGGGATCGGCTCACTCCTGTGGACCTACGCCATCGGCCAACTGGCCCATACCCTGGCGACGCTCCTGTCCAGCGGCCTGCCCCTGGTCCACGCCCTGGAGGTGACGGCCGCCGCCGTGTGGAATCGCTTCATCGGAAATCAAGTCCTGACGGCTCGCAATCGGGTCCGGGAAGGCATGTCTCTCCATGAGGCCCTGGAAGCCGCCGGCCTCCGGGCGGACCTCCTCCTGGAGATGGTCCAGGTCGGCGAACAGACCGGCGCCCTCGACGAGATGCTCGAACACGCCGCTCACTTCTACGACGAAGACTTGGCGACCCAGCTCCGACGGCTGACGAGCCTCATCGAGCCGGCGATCCTGATTCTGATGGCCCTCGTCGTCGCCTTCGTCCTGATCTCGGTGTACTATCCCATCTTCTCCCTGGCGACGGCCGTCCGGATGTAATGGGTGCTGGGTATTGCCTTATTGCCCTATTTGTTGTACCCTGCCTTCACTGAAGGGAGAGGCATCGTATGTGGGAAGGCGTCCGCACGGAGACGGACGAGTGGGTCGAGGCCCGGCGGTGGGCCGAACGGTACGGCCTGCCCTTCGTGGACCTGGCGTCCATGCCCGTGCAAGCCGACCTGTTCCGGACCATCCCGGCTGAACTCATGCTGGCCTACCGCTTTGTGCCCTACCGGCGGTCGGGCGACGTCCTCGAGATCGCCATCTGTGACCCCAGCCTCGTCATGCGGGCCGACGAGCTGGAGTGGCGCCTGGGGGCGAAGGTCCGATTTGTCTTCACGACGCCGTCGGCCATCGAAGCCCTCCTGAAGCGGAGCGAGAGCTCCCAGCGGGTCCTGGAGGAGGCGACCCAGACCTTCCGGGCCCAGGTCGTCCACGAGGAAGAAGAAGAGGCCGAGGAAGTCCTGACCATCGACCGGCTGACGACCGACACGAGCCCGGTCGTCCGGCTGGTCGACTCGATCATCTTCAACGCCCTCCAGCGGCGGGCCAGCGACATCCATATCGAGACCCAGGACCGGGCCGTCGTCGTCAAGTACCGCATCGACGGCGTCCTGCAGTATGCGATGGAGCCCATCGACAAGCGGTATCACACGGCCATCATTTCCCGGGTCAAGGTCATGGCCGAGCTGGACATCGCCGAGAAGCGCATCCCCCAGGACGGCCGCTTCAAGCTCCGGGTCGACGGCAAGACCGTCGACTTCCGGGTCTCCATCATGCCGACGATTTACGGCGAAGACTGCGTGATCCGCATCTTAGACAAGGAGTACCTCAGCGAGAGCTTCAAGGACCTGCGGCTGGACGTCCTGGGCTTCAACCCGACGCTCATCCGGAAGATCCGGCGGTACATCCACGCCCCCTATGGGATGTTCCTCGTGACGGGTCCGACGGGAAGCGGCAAGACGACGACCCTGTACGCCTGCCTGAACGAGATCAAGAGCATCGAGCACAAGATCGTGACGATCGAAGACCCCGTCGAATACATGATCGAGGGCGTCACCCAGGTCCCCGTCAACGAGAAGAAGGGCCTGACCTTTGCCCGGGGCCTGCGGTCTATCCTGCGGCACGACCCCGACAAGATCATGGTCGGCGAGATCCGGGACCCCGAGACGGCCCAGATCGCCATCCAGTCGGCCCTGACGGGGCATCTCGTCTTCACGACGGTCCACGCCAACAACGTCATCGACGTCATCGGGCGGTTCCTGAACATGGGCATCGAGCCGTACTACTTCGTGTCGGCCCTCCTGGCCGTGCTGGCCCAGCGGCTCGTCCGGGTCATCTGTCCGAACTGCAAGACGGAGGTCCAGTACGACCCCGAGTACTTGCGGGAGTCCGGCATCTCGCCCGAACTGGCCCGGAACGTGCGCTTCTACGAGGGCCGGGGCTGTATCGAGTGCGCCGGGACGGGCTACCGGGGCCGGACGGCCATCGGCGAGCTCCTGGAGGTCACCGACCGGGTCCGGGACGTCCTCATCCGGAATTACGCGTCCTCCGAGCTCAAGCGGGTCGCCCGGGAGGCCGGCATGGTCCCGCTTCGCCAAGCCGCCCTCGAGAAGGTCTTCCAGGGGATCACGACGCTCCCCGAGATCAACAAAGTGACCTTCGCGGAGGATTGAGGCTTGGGGACGCGGTCGCTCTCAGTCTGGAAGCGCCTCCGGCGGCGGTCGGCCTACGTGCCCCCGATGGCCCTCCACGTGACGTATGAAGGGGTCCGGTGTCTCTGGTGGGAACGGCGCGGCTCCAAGTGGCACGTCCGGCATCAGGCGGTCGCCGCCCTGCCGACCGGTACCTTCGAGGTCCGCCCGGCGCAGTTGGAGATCCAAAACCCCGAGGCCTTGGCCGAAGCGTTGGGCCGCGTCCTGCCCGAGACCGAGTATCCCCGCCGGGTCGGCCTCGTCGTGCCGGATGCCAGCACGATGTTTTTCGTCTTCCGCATCGAAGGCTGGCCCCGCCGATTTCAGGAACAGCAACAGTTGATCCGCTGGCAACTACGTCGTCAGACGACCCTGGCCCTCGACACGTATCGGGTCCTGTGGCAGGTCTTAGACAAGCGGGCGCGGGTCGCCACGGTCGCCGCCCTGGCCGCCTGGGCGCCCTTCCTGGACCGTCTGGAAGACTTGCTGAATCAGCAGGGCGTCGTACCGGGCCTGGTGGTCCCCGAGAACATCGCCATCGACAACCTGATCTGGCATTATGTGGGGCCCCGGCCCGACTGGGCCGACCGCCGGTGGATGGTCATCCACTGGGACGGCGAGCGGCTGACGACGACCTATTTTCAGGGTCGCCGTCTCGTCTGGAAGCGAACCCACACGCTGACGCCGGAGGCGGACGCGGGTCCGACCGACGGACCGGCGGCGTTGGGGCGAGAACTCCGCCGAATCGGGGCCTACATCCAGGACTTCCATCGGGACGACGCCCCGGAGACGGTCTTCCTGAGCGGGCCCCATACGGAATCCCTGGTCGACCGGCTTCGAGCGGCCTTCCCCTTTGATCTGGAAGTCCTGGACGTCGGGGCCGCCGACGACGCCCTCCCGGCCCTCAAACCGCCATGGGTCTGGCAACCCCTGCTGGGCGTACTCGTGTAAAATCGGCAATTCGGGAGTTCGGTAGGCAGGTCGTTTTTATCCAAGCCCCGCTCGTCCGAGCGGGGTCGCGACCGTCCGGGAGTCCGGCGACTGCCTGATGCCGAATTGCCGAATTCCCGAATCGCCCAATTGTCAGGGAGGCCCTCATGAGTCTACAAGACCTTTCCCGCATCCGAACCCTCCGGGACCTGGACGTGGCCGGCCGCCGGGTCTTCGTCCGGGTCGACTTCAACGTTCCCCTCCAGGACGGCCGGGTCGCCGACGACACCCGCATCCGGGCGACGCTCCCCACGCTGGCGTACCTGGCGGAACGGGGCGCCCGCATCGTCGTGGCTTCCCATCTGGGGCGGCCGAAGGGAAAGGCCGACCCCCGATACAGCCTGGCACCGGTCGCCGACCACCTCCGCCGTCTGACGAGCCGGCCGGTGGCCTTCATCGGCGACTGCGTCGGGCCGGCCGTCGAGCGGGCGAGCCAAGCCCTCGCCTCAGGGGGCATACTGGTCCTCGAAAACCTGCGCTTCTATCCGGGGGAAGAGAAGGACGACCCCGACTTTGCGGCCCAACTGGCCCGGCTGGGGGAAGTCTACGTCAACGATGCCTTCGGGGCGGCCCACCGGGCGCACGCCTCCGTTCACGCCGTCGTGGACTTCTTCCCGGCCTGCGGGATGGGCCTTCTGATGGAGCGGGAGGTCCAGGCCCTGAGCCGCCTGGTCCAGGCGCCGGAGTCTCCCTTTGTCGCCGTCCTGGGCGGGGCCAAGATATCTGACAAACTGCCCGTCGTCTGGAACCTACTGGGACGCGTCCAGGCTCTTCTCATCGGGGGTGCGATGAGCTATACGTTCCTGAAGGCCCAGGGTCATGACATCGGGGCGTCGCTTTATGAGCCCGACCAGGTCGAGGCCGTCGCCGACCTGATGGCCCAAGCCCGCCGGCAGGGCGTCGCTCTCCATCTCCCCGTCGACCACGTCCTGGCCCGCCGACCGGACGACCCGACCGAGGTCCGGACCGTCCGGACCGGCGAGGCTTTTGGGGACTGGTGCGGCGTGGACATCGGGCCCGAGACGGCCCGCCGCTATGCGGCCGAGATCGCCACGGCCCGGACCGTCTTCTGGAATGGCCCGATGGGCGTCTATGAGGTGCCGGCCTTCGCCGAGGGGACCCGGAGCATCGCCCGGGCCGTCGCCGCCAATCCCCACTTCACCGTCGTCGGCGGCGGCGACAGCCTGGCCGTCCTCCAGCAGGAAGGTCTCCTGGACCGGGTCACCCACGCCTCGACCGGCGGCGGGGCCAGTCTCGAGTTTCTGGCCGGCCTCGAACTGCCGGGCCTGGCGGCTTTGCTCCGAAGGGCCCTGTAGCGCCGGGGGCTGTGAACAGATCGGCAGGTCGGGAATCGGGGCGGAGGTGGGCCTCCGAAGCTACCGGCCGGACCGTCCACTTGAATCCCTTCGACCCATCTGCCCATCTGCCGAACTGCCCATCTGCCGAACTGCCGAATTCCCGGGCTCCCGAACTCCCGAACTGCCGAATTCCCGAATGGCCGAGCCCCATGGAACTTCGGGAGCGACTCGTCCGTATCCGTCAGGCGGCTGAAGCCCGCATGGACCGCTTCGTCGAACGCCTCCGTCGGTTCGTCGAGTTCGAGACGCCGACGGAGCGGACCGACCGGGTCCATGCCTTCATCCGGGTCCTTCGGGACGAAATTCAAGCGATGGGCTTGCAGACAAAGGAACTCGAGGCCCCGCCCTCGGCCCCGGTCCTCCTGAGCTGGTACCCGCCGGACCCGGAAGCCCCGGCCGAGTTCGACGTCCTGTTCATCGGCCACGCCGACACGGTGTGGCCCGAGGGAGAGATCCGGCGGCGCCCCTTTCGGGTCGAGGGGACCCGGGCCACGGGACCCGGTGTCTACGACATGAAGGGCGGCATCGCCCTTCTGATGTTCGCCTTCGAGGTCATGCGGGACCTCGGCGAAGTCCCGGCCGACCGCCGCATCGGTTGGCTCTGGACGACCGACGAGGAGGCCGGCAGTCCCGGCGCCCGGCCCCGGATTCAGGAATGGGCCCGGCGGGCCCGCTACGTCCTGTCCCTGGAGCCGGCCGCCCCCGGCGGGGCCGCCAAGGTCGAGCGATACGGGGTCGCCGTCCTGGAGGTTTCGTTCCGGGGCCGCTCGGGCCATCCGGGTCTTCGGTCCGGCGGCGTCAACGCCATCGAGCAGGCCCTGGGATGGCACGGACTACTCCGAGCCTGGACGGTCGCTCACGAGGGCCTCTGGGTGACGCTGGCCAAAATCCGGGGCGGCCAGCGCACGAACCGGATTCCCGACACGTGCCGCCTGACCTACGACGTCCGGTACGCCGACCCGACCCACCTGGAGGCCTTGCGGGCATGGCTCAAAGCCTTCCAAGCGCTTCCCCTGGACCCGGAACGGCCCGAGGCCCGAGGCTTCACCTGGACGCTTGAGACCCACATGCCGCCCCTGACAGCGCGGGCATCCCGAGAAGCCTTCGAGCGGGCCCGGTCCATCGCCGCCCTGCTGGACTGGAATCTGGAAGGCGTTCGCGTCGGGGGCGGCGGCGATAGTGCCTACGCGGCCGAGGTCGGCGCCCGCGTCTTGGACGGCCTGGGCGTCGACGGCGACGGCGCCCATGCCCCGGACGAATGGGCCGACCTCTCGACGGTCCCCCGCCGGACGGCCTTCCTGGCGGGCCTCTGGTGGGAGCTATAACGGCAGTTCGGGAGGGCGAATGGCGAACGGTTCCCCATCGGCTTATCTGCCGAATGCTTGAAATCGTCTTTCCCAAGAGGTTGACGCCAGCATCACTGCCGGCTCCATAAGGTAGACACCGCCATGACTGGCGGTTCATGAGGATGACGCCAGCATGACTGCTGGCTCTCTAAAGAAGACACCGGCATCACTGCCGGTGTTCGGATGGGAGGGACGCCGCCATGACTGGCGGTGCCAGGACAGGAGGACACCGGCATGACTGCCGGTGTTCCGAGGATGGACGGCGGGATGCCGACCTGCCCATCTGCCGACCTGCCGACCTCCCCAAAAGTGCTCAGTCATTAGACGTCTCGCATCTTGCATCCTGCATCTCGCTTCCTGTATTCTTCCTACCTGCCTGATGTCGAATGGGGGGAGTCCTATGCAGATATCGACCAACGACTTCAAGACGGGCCTCAAGATCCTGTACAACAACGCCGTATGGGAAGTCGTCGAGTTCCAGCACGTGAAGCCCGGCAAGGGCCAGGCCTTCGTCAAGACGCGCCTCAAGAATATGGCCACGGGGCAGGTCTTGGACGTCAACTTCCGGGCCGGCGACATGGTCGACGTCGCCGACGTCGAAGAACGGCCCATGCAGTTCCTGTACCGGCAGGGGGATGATTACGTCTTCATGGACCTGGAGACCTACGATCAGGTCCTGGCGACGGCCGCTCAGGTCGGGGACGCCGCCCGCTTCCTGAAGGAGGGCATCGAGGTCACGATGTTCCTCTACGAGGGTCGGCCCCTGAGCCTGGTCCTGCCGAAGGCCGTCACGCTCCGGGTCGTCCGGACAGACCCCGGCGTGCGGGGCGACACGGCCGCCGGGGGAAGCAAACCCGCCGTCCTCGAGACGGGCGCCGTCGTCCAGGTCCCCCTGTTCATCCAGGAAGGCGAGGAGGTCCTCATCGACACCCGGACCGGCGAATATCTCGGGCGGGGGTAAAGATGCCTGCCGTCAAGAGGTCGGAGCGTATATCCCGACGCCGTCTGCCCTTCGACATCGAGGCCATCCGGCGCCTGATCGAGCTCCTCGTCGAGCACAAGGTCGGCGAATTCGAGTACAGTCAGGGGGACGTCCGCATCCGCATCGTCCAGCAGGGGAATCCGGCGCGGCATCTGCCCGAGTCCGTCCCCTCGTGGTTCCTCCCGTGGCTGACGTCGGCGGCTTCGGCCCCGACGCCGCCGTCGGTCCCGGCGACTCCGGCGCCGACGTCGGTGCCCGAGCCCGTGACCGCTGAAAAGCCGGCTCCGGCGCCGCCCCCGGAAAGGTCCGAAGCCGAGACGCCCCTCCACTACATTCGGTCCCCCATCGTGGGGACCTTCTACCGGTCGCCGTCCCCGGACGCCCCGCCGTTTGTCGAGGTCGGAAGCCGGGTCCGCAAGGGCCAGACGGTCTGCATCATCGAGGCGATGAAGATCATGAACGAAATCCAGAGCGACGTGGACGGCGAGGTCGTCGCCATCTATGTCGAGAACGGCACGCCCGTCGAGTACGGGGCCCAGCTGATGGCGATCCGCCCGACCCCGGCCGTCGAGGAATGAGCGGGTGGGCAGTGGGGCTCGGGATGAAACGGGTCTTCGTCACCGGCGGTACGGGCTTCATCGGCCGCCATCTTCTGGAAGCGCTCCCGACGCGGGGCTACGTCGTGCGGGCCTTGACCCGACGGGACCCGCCGCCGACGTCGCCGCCCGGCCTCGAGTGGGTCCCCGGCCGCCTGGAAGACCCGGCGTCCCTCCGGGCGGCCCTGGACGACTGCGACGGCGTCATCCACCTGGCCGGCCTCGTGCAGGCCCGCACGCCCGAGGAATTCTTTCGCGTGAACGCCGACGGGACGGCCCGCCTCGTCGAGGCCGTCGCCCAGACGGGCCGACCCATGCGGCTGATTTACGTCAGTAGCCTCGCCGCCGTCGGACCCGCCCGGGACGCCGACGCCGTCGACGAGACGACGCCGCCCCGCCCCGTCTCACCGTACGGCGAGAGCAAACTCCGCGGGGAAATCTACGTCCGGCAGGCCCCGCCGTCGGTCGCCTGGACGATCCTGCGGCCGCCCGTCGTCTACGGGCCCGGCGACCGGGCCGTCCTGCCCTACTTCCGGATCGCCGCCCGGGGGTGGCACGTCTTCCTCGGGTCGCCGGACCGGCGGTTCAGCCTGATTTACGTCAAGGACCTCGTTGCGGGGATCCTCCGCGTGTACGAGTGCCCGCGGACCCACGGAGAGACATACTTCATCGCCGACCCTGCCGTTTACACGTGGCGGGACGTGGCCGAGACGATGACCCGCCTGTATGGGTTCGACCGGCCCCGGCGGGTCACGGTCCCGACATGGGCCCTCTGGGTCGCCGCCGTCCTGCTGGAGGCCGGGGGCGCCCTCCGAGGTCGGCCCACATTCTTCGACCGGGACAAGCTCCGGGAGCTCCTGGAACCCCGATGGGTCTGCCGGGTCGATAAGCTCGTCCAGCACACCGGCTTCCGTCCCCGGTATACGCTGGTCGACGGATTCCGGGAAACCATCGAGTGGTATGTCGCCCATGGGTGGATACCGAATGTCCGACGACCCGTCCAGGTCCCGCTCTCCGGCGGATGACGCCGGTGTCCTGACGCGGCATCCCGGCGTGGACGGCCTGGTCATCGCCTACCTGGCCTTCACGTCGGGCATCTACTGGCGGCACGGGTGGCCGTCTGAGACTCACCTCTTCCTGTGCGGCCTCCACTGGGCGGGCATCCTCGCCATCGCCGCCGTCCGGCGGTTCCTCCTGCGCCGACCCCCGGAGACGTGGGGATGGCTCCGATTCCTCCACGCCTGGTATCCGGCGATGATCCTGCCCTTCGTCTACCGGGAGCTGGCCGTCCTGAATCGGATCGTCACGGACCGGTATTACGACGACGTGGTCCTGCGATGGGAGGCGTGGCTCTTCCGGGGCTTTCCCGTCCTCGCATTTAGCCAGCGGATTCGCCATCCCTGGGTCGCCGAGCTCCTGCACTTCGGCTACGTCAGCTACTACACGATGATCCCGGCCCTGGGCCTGACGCTGTACCTGACCCGCCGGTACCGGGCCTTCCAGGCGTATATGTTCACCCTGATAGCGACCTTCTATTTCTGCTACCTGTGGTTCATCTTCTTTCCCGTCGAGGGCCCGCACTACACGTACCCGACCCTCGAGGGGGACCTCCAGCACGGATGGTTCCGGAGCGTGGCCCTCGCCGTCCTGGCCCGGGGGGCCGCCCGGGGGGCGGCCTTTCCGAGTAGCCACGTGGCGGCCGCCATGGTCACGGTCCTATGCGCCTACCGGTGGGACCGACGGGTCTTCTGGGGCCTCCTGCCCCTCGGGACGGCCCTCACGCTGGGGACGGTCTACGGACGCTTTCACTACGCCGTGGACGCCCTGGCCGGCCTGGCCGTGGCGGGCCTCTTCGCCGTCCTCGGCCCCTGGCTCTATGAAAAGACCCTGGACCATAGACCATAGACCACGGACCATAGACCGAGGATTAAAGGGTATAGTCCATACCTAAAGGTCGGTGGTCCGCGGTCCGTAGTCTATGGTCTATGGTCCAGGGTCTGCGGTCTTTGAGCCTGTCAGCCGGTGAGCCAGCGGTGGACGCGGGGGCTCAGGAAGAGGACGAGATAGACCCAGTTGATGAGGAACAGGGCGACGACGGTCCAGGCCGAGACCCGCAGGCGGCGGAGGGCCGTCGGGAGCCACTGCCGGCCGGTCGCCCACCAGGCGACGAGGTCGGCCAGGGTCGCCGCCGTCGAGACGGCGACCGTCAGCATGATGAGAGGCTGGTAGCGCAGGGCCTCCAGGAGGTGGCCCCGGGCGAGGGCCTGGAAGGCCCGGGTCGTCCCGCAGGTGGCGCAGGGAATGCCCGTCAGAGTGTACAGCAGGCAGACCGGCAGGGGCACGGGGACCCGACCCCACAGGGCGTAGGTCGCCCCGAAACCGGCCGTGAGGACGGCCGCCGCCAGGGCGACCAGGACGGGCCACGTTACTTCGTAAGTGACGGAGGGACGAAGCGACGGAGGGGCGGAGTTCGCCTGCATCGAACACCGATATGGCGAATGGCGAACAGGGAAGAGGATAGGCAGGTGGGCAGGTCGGCAGTGGGCAGGTCGGGATCATCCTTCCATCGTCACTTCATCACTCCGTTACTTTGTCACTTCGTCACTTTGAACAACCGTGCCTCTCGGCGGTGGGAAAGGCCGTCTCGATACCATTCTTACGAACCGAACGGATCCGCTAAGGCGGCGTCAGGGGCACGCTGAGGACGCTACAGTTCTGGCCGGCGTCGCAGACCCGGACCTGCACGGAGGGCCAGGGGCCGGGATTCCCGGAGAGTCGGAGTTCCAGCGTCTCCTGACGGCTGTCCAGGATCTGGTCCACGGGGAACAGGGGGAGCCATTCGTCGGGCTGAAGGGCGTACTCGGCCCGGGCGATGGGGCTCAGTTCGTCCTGGGCCTGGACCTGGATGAGCCAGCCGCCGGACGTCTTTTCCCGCTTCAGGAGGCTCAGCCGGGGCGGTGTGTGGTCGACCAGGAACAGGGGCGTGACGGTCTCGGTCCGAAGGCCCTGGCCGGGGACGTTGGCCGCCTCGTCGGAGGCGACGATGCGCAGGCGGTACCACCCGTCGGGGAGGCTCGTCGTGTCGAAGGCGAAGACGGAAGACTCCAGGCCGCTTTTCAGGAGCGTCCAGGCCGTCTGGTCCGCCCGCTGGATGTAAACGTCGTACTTCAGGTCGTCGCCGTCCGGGTCGGTGGCCTGCCAGACGACGGTCTGCATGCCCCACTTGTACTGCTCCTGGCCGGGCATGTAGGCCGGGCCCGTCGGGGGTCCGCCGGGGGAGCGGGCGGGTCCGCCGGTCGTCGGCGGATTGGCGCTCTCGAGGGGCGGTTCCGGCGGCCGGGTATCGAGGGTCGAGCGGGGCGCTCCGGCGATGCGGGCGGCCGGCTGGGCCTGCGGGACCTCCCGGTACACGCTCCCGGGCGGCAGGACGCGGACTTCCGTGAACTTGGGCGGCTGATTCTGGGGCAGGAAGGTGACCCGGACCTCCTGGAGACGGGGGCTGTCCTGGAAACTGCCCCGGAGCGTGCATCGGTACTGGAAGTACCGGCTCGGCGGCAGGTCCAGACTGCTTTCGGGTCCGAGGGGACCCCGCCAGTCCGTCCAGGTCGCGTCGGGTCGGCGGGTGTTGCCCGCGCGGGCGAAGCACTCGATGGCGCGACCCGAACGCACGGTCCCCCGCCACTGAAGGGTCCCCCAGCGGGCCATCGAGCCAGCGTCCTTCACGGGCGACGTGTAGGTCCCCTCCTGGGGGCTCCGGCCGGCGGCCCGGTAGAGGCGGGCCGGATTGCTCGTGGCGGCCCACAGGCTGTCGCCCTGTACGACGAGACGGACGACCTGCTCTTCCTGGAAAGAGGACTGGTAGCTGACCCGCCGCTGGGCATCGATGGAAATCACACGGGCCGGACTCCCGACGGCGACCCAGAGCTCGCCTTGAAAGGGCACGATGTCGTAAAGCCAGTAGTCCCGGGTCGCCCACAGGGGAAAGAGACGCAGGCTGTCGTCCATCGCCCAGACGGCCCCACCCCGAAAGCCGGCCTCCAGGCTGAGGGGGAAAGTAACGGGCGGCGTCCGGCGGACGGGGGCCTGTTCCTCTTCTGAGGGTTGCGGCGCCCGCTGGACCGCCTCGGGGGCACGGGCCGTGACCGTGACCTCATCGCCTCCCGTCGTGACGGTCGTCGGAGGCTGAGTCGGCGGAGGCGCCGAGGGCGGGGTCGGACCCGGCGGGAGGGTCTGGACGGGCGTACCGATGGTCGCCAGGGCGAGGGTCCAGCCGGCCGACTTCAGGCCACCCGTGATAGCGGCGACTTCCGCCCGCTCGGCCGGATAGACGGCGACGGCTTTTTCATGGGCGTCCAAGCGATAGACGTTTCCCAAGCCGGCCGCCCCGACGTAGAGGCCCGCGTCGTCGGCCCAGAGGCGGACCAGGTTCTGGTCCTCGGTATCCAGGACCTGGACGGCCTTGCCGTCGGCGCCGATGCGGTACAGACGCCCCCGGTCCCCGGTGGCGATGTAAAGGTTCCCCCGCCAGACGGCCAGGTCCCAGATGTAGGCCTCCTGGGAGTCCCACGCCCGTTCGACGGCCCGTTTCGTCGGAGACCACCGGTACAGGCGGCCGCCCGGGTTGGCGCCGATGTAGAGGTCCCCCTTCCAGACGGCGACGGTCTGGGCTTCCGGTTCGTCGAGGTCGACGACCTTTTCGACCTTCAGGGTCCGGGTATCGACGGCGTAGACCCGGCCGTTGTGGCCCGTGGCCACGTAGAGGGTCGAGCCTTCCAGCCACGTGTCCCAGACGACGGCCTCGTTGAAGTCGGCGACCCGTTCGAAGCGGAGGGCCAGGCGGACTTCCCCGTCGCTGGACACCAGGACGCCGTCCAGCTCACCGGCCGAGAAGTCGTCCTGGCGGGTATCGACCCAGACTTTCGGTCGGGCGGCCATCAAGCTGAGGGGGATCAGGCCGAGAAAGGCGGTCCACACAAATAAAATTTTTAAATGAGAAACTCGCAATGCGAAACTCGTCATTCCGGAATGTCTTTGCATCGTCTCAGTTGCCTCCGCCGGAGGATGTCGGTCGTGCGGCTGGCCGGGGCTGGGTCGGCGCCCG
This sequence comes from bacterium HR11, assembly GCA_002898535.1. Taxonomy (NCBI): domain Bacteria; species bacterium HR11. The sequence continues at coordinate 23,791 of BEHN01000010.1, read as the reverse complement.
GACGATAATCGGAAATCGCTCGAGGCCCTCGACGATGTAAGGCACGTCGACCCGCTGGTCCAAGACGATCTCGTAGGGGACCGTCGCGACCCGGCCCTGGGTACCCCGGGACTGGAGCTGACTGTAGACCTGGAGGGGCAGATTCCGCAGGAGCTGGGTCCCGCTGATGACCGTCGGGTTCAATCGTACCAAACGGATGTAAAGGCCGTCGTTGGGCCGTAGCTGTCGAAACATGTTCAAGATGTCGCTCAAGCTGGAAAATTCCAGGAACCGGTACAGGCCCGCCGCGTCGAGCTGGTTCAGCGTCTGGGCGCCGCCGACGTACAGCCAGTATGTTCCAGGTGCCAACTCGTCCGGCAGGCGGACGGTCGCCGCCTGAACGATGGGCTCGGCCTGGCGGGGGACGACGGTCATCTGTAAGGGGAGCTCGTCACCGGGTGCCAGGTCTTGCGACAGCAGGCGGACTTCGGTCAGGCGGGCCTGGATAGACCGGCGGGACTGCTGGAGGTTGATCTCGACGGAGGGGATGCGGACGCTCTCGAAGGGATTATTCCAGACGAAGGCCAGGAGGCCGGCGATAAATTGGGGCACCTGCTGGGTCGTCGCCGACATGCCGGCGAAGACGTTCCGGACCTCGAGGGGCCGTCCGCCGTCCAGGTTGAGCTTCATCTGGAGCCGCACGTGGCCGTCATGGACGCCCAGAGGCGACAGGAGGAGGTTGACCATCGAGAGTTGACCGACCAGGAAGGGGGCGATCCAGGGGTGCCGGATCGTCTCATACCGGAAGGTCTGGGACTGGCTTTCGTTCTGGACCGTGACCTGGACCCGCGTCCCGTCGGGGAGGGGTCCGACCCGGCCCCCGACGCCCGTCCAGACGTCCACGTCTAAGACGCCCAGGGGCCGGTCCAGCTCGGCGATGACGTGGGAGCTCTGATAGCTGGGCAGGACGGTGACCACGCGGGCCCGGTACAGGGGAAAGTCGATCCGGCCCAGGTTCAGCATCTGGTGGCCGAAAGCGTAAATGCGGTCCCGTTCGACGGCCGTCAGCGTGCCGATGTAAGCAAGCTGGAGGTCGCCCGTCACCAGGGGGATGGCGATGCTCGTCCCCGGCGCCAGGGGTTCATCGGGGGCTGGGGGTGCCTTGGAAGCGGTGCCCGGTCCGGCGAGGGTACCCATCTCCGACAGGCCGAGGGCCTGTCGCCACACGGGGTCGCCGGCCCAGACGCCGGGCAGGGGGACCCATCCACGGACAGCGGTCTCTTGGGGGCCCTGGAAGAGCCGTCGGACCTGGTCCTGGTACTGGCGGTACCAGGCGTCCAGGGCTTCACCCTGCAGGAACAGGGCCGTCCGTAAATCGGACCACCGGACGTCGGCCGTCGGGGTCGGCGTCGGCGAACCGGGCAGGCTCAGGGCCGTCGCCTGGAGCTTCTGCATGGAAGCGAAGGGAACGACGCCGGCGATGGGCTCCTTCGAGAAGGCCCAGGCGTATGCGACGGCACCCAGAAGGCGGCCCTGGATGTAAACGGGGCTCCCGCTCATGCCGGCGAAGACGCCCGCGTTCGCCAACTCGGGGGCGTCGATCTTCACGATGATGACGTCCAGGCCCGGGAGGACGTTCGAGAGACGGCCCAGGACCTCGACCTCAAAGCGGATCGTCCGGTTGCCCCCGACGGTCGTCTGGCCCTCGCCCCGCAGGCCGGGCCGGACGTCCTCGACGGGCCAGTAGTCCGTCGCATGGGACACCGGTAGATTCCACGCTCCGACGGCCAGCAGGGTCAGGCCGACCAGGCTTCCCATCCGGAGGTACTGGGCCCCCCGGACCAGGCCCAGGAGCAGGGCGGCCCCCACGGCATCGGCCGTCCAGTCGAGGAAAGACATCGACCGATAGGGGACCCACGCTTGCAGGACCTCCGTCAGGGCGCCGACCGTCCCGGCGGCGACCCAGGCCCACCCGACTGCATGGGCTCGGGGCCAGCGCCGGCGGACCCACCGGAGGGCCGTCCAGGCGACCCACCCGTACAGGAGGGCGTGATAGAGCTTGTCCTCGGCCGGCACGTGAAGGGGTCGGGGTTGAACCGGTAAGACTGCCAAGGCGATCGTCCCGACGACCGTCGCCCACCAGACCCCATCGACTCGGACCCACGTCCAATCCCGCCGACCCATACGGCTATCCCCGCCCTCCTAAAAAGTACATGACCCATGCGACGACCAGGGCGCCGACGACCATGAAGACCCACACCTTCAGGAAGAACCGAATCTGGTCCCGGGGCTCGTCCTTAAAGTATAAGGCCAACAGAATAGAGGTGCACAGGGCGAACACCAGCATGTTCAGGAAGTGGCTACGCCACATCGGAAGGCGTCTCCGGGTCGGAAGCCGTCGGCTGAGGGCGAAACATCCGGTCGTACACCTTAAGCACGAGCAGGATGTTCAGCAGACCCGACGAGATGGCAAAGGTATATCCCTTTTCCGCCCAGGCGTGCACGATGTCCCCTTGCCCAAAGTTCGACCGCTCGGCCAGCCGCCGCAGGGGGCTGTCCGGCCAGGTCTCCATTTGGGGGACCCACCAGAGGGCCAGCCAGTAAGCCAAGCCGTTGCCCATCTGGGCCGCCTTCTCCAGGGTCGACCGGACGGGCGCCTCGGGGTCGAACCGATGGAGGGGACTCCCCATGAAGAGGCCGTAGAAAAACATGAAGTGGACCGTCACGAATACGATGAGGGCCTGGATGCGACGGCCGAGGACCCAGTGGGCGCTCCCCGGGATCAGCCACCCGAGTAAGAGAACGCCCGCCCGCCGGGCCGTCCGCCCCATCGCCGCCAGCGTTTCGACTCGATGCATCGCCGATTCCCACATGCAGGATGAAGTTCAAGGTCTCGGGTGTGTCAGGTCCCAGGAGAAACCTCTTCAGCCGGGCGCCTGAGACCTGGAACCCGGGGCCTTCATGCCCGCCCCGCCCCGGCGGCCCGCAGGAGCTCCCGGGCGATGATGACCCGCTGGATTTCCGACGTGCCCTCATAGATGGTCGTCACCCGGGCGTCCCGGAAGTACCGCTCCAGGGGGTACTCCCGAGAATAGCCGTACCCGCCGAATATCTGCAAGGCCTGATAGGTCACCCGCTGGCACATCTCCGAAGCGAACAGCTTGGCCATCGAAGCGGCCGCCGTAAAGGGCCGGCCCCGGTCCCGGAGCCACGCCGCCCGATGGGTCAGCAGGCGGGCCGCCTCGATGGCGGTCGCCATGTCGGCCAGCATGAACTGAATGGCCTGGTGTTCGGCCAAAAAGGCTCCGAAGGTTCGCCGCTGGGTCGTATACCGGAGGGCCTGCTCGTAGGCTCCCTGGGCGATCCCGACGGCCTGGGCCGCCACGCTGATACGGCTGGCGCTGAGATGCTCCAGGGCGATCCGGAGGCCCTGACCCTCGGCCCCCAAGCGGTTCTCGACGGGGACCTCGCAGTCCTCCAGGTGGACCGGGTTGGTGACCGAACTGTGGAGGCCCAGCTTGGCCTCGTTGCGACCGACGACGACGCCGGGCCAGGTCGTCTCGACGATGAAGGAGCTGATCCCCCGCTTGCCGGCGGCCGGGTCCGTCACGGCCTGGACGACGAGGACCCGGGCCCTCTCGGCGTTGGTGACCCATACCTTGACGCCGTTCAGGACGTACCGGTCGCCCTTCCGGACGGCCCGGGTCTGGATGCCGGCGGCATCCGAGCCCGTGTCGGGCTCCGTCTGGGCAAAGGCCCCGAGCCACTCGCCCCGGGCCATCGCCGGGAGATAGCGGGCCCGGGCCTCGGGGGTCCCGTAGTGAACGATCATCGGACACACGAGGCCGACGTGGACGCCGACCGTGATGGCGACGGAGGCCGATATGCGGGCCATCTCCTCGACGGCGATGGCCTGGCCGAGGGCGTCCAGGGGCGTGCCCCCGTACTCTTCGGGGACCGACGCCCCCAGAAGACCCAACTCACCGAGCCGTCGGAGGACCTCGTCGGGAAAGTAGCCCGCCCGGTCCCACCGGTCCACATGGGGCGCGACCTCCGACTCCATGAACGCCCGGACCGTGTCCCGCAGTAAATGGTGCTCTTCCGTGTACGCGAACTCCATCCCCACGCCCTCCTACCGCCGACCGAGACGGGCCTCCAGGAGGGGCCGGAGCCGGTCAAAGGTCGTCGGGATGTCTTCCGGGATCAGGCGGGTCCCGGCGACCGTCGCCATGAAGTTCGTGTCCCCTTCCCATCGGGGCAAGACGTGGAGGTGATAGTGGTCGGCAAACCCGGCCCCGGCACACCGGCCCAGGTTCATCCCCAGGTTAAAGCCGTGCGGTCGGTAGGCTTCGTGAAGGACCTCCAGGACGACGGGGATCCAGAGGGCCATCTCGGTCAATGCCTCCGGCGACGCCTCCGTCGGGGAGGCCCAATGGGTCAGGGGCGCGATCATCATATGACCGTTCGAGTACGGATACAGGTTCAACATGATGAGGTTCCACCGGCCCCGGAACAGGACCCACCGTTCCCGGGGGTCGGCCGCCTGGGCCGCCGCGCAGAAGATGCACGTCTGGGTCTCCTCGTCGACCCGCTCGAGGTACTTCTTGCGCCAGGGCGTAAATAGGGGGCGCATCGTTCGAAGACCCGAATTCGGGGTGGAATGCAGGATACAGGATGCGGGCTCCGGCATGCAAGCTACAGGATGAAGACATGCAGATGGGCCCATCAAGACAAGCGTCACGCGCCCTGGGAGCCCTCGCCGGAGGAGCCCTTCGTGTAGGCCTTAAGCTTCTCCAGTTCCTGGGCCACGATGTCCCCCAGGCGGACCTTGTCGGCCTCCCGCTTCTGACGGGCTATCTCGAGTTCCTGTCGGATCCGGTCCCGGTAGAGCTCCCGCAGGCTCAGGACGATGCGGCGCTTCCGGGGTTCCATCTGGATGATCTTGAATTCCAACGTCTGGCCGACCTCGGGCTCCTCGGTCACGACGCCCTTCCCCCGCCGACGCCGCACGTAGTGGCCCCGGGGCAGGAGAGCATCGATGTCGGGATAGCCCTCGGGCCGGACGAAACAGCCGTTCTCGAACTTCTCGACGACGGTCCCCTGCACGACGTCGCCGACGGCGTAGCGTTCGGCAAACTCCTTCCACGGATTGGGTTGAAGCCGCCGCAGGCTCAGATAGACCCGCAGGACGTCGGGCCGCCCCCGCAGGACCTGGGCCGTCACGACCTGGCCCCGGTGGAGGTATTCGGACGGCGGCCGGGGTTTCCTCTGCCAAGTGATCTCCCGAAGGGGGATGAAGCCCAAGATGTCCGGGAATTCATCCAGCCGCGTGATGGCGCCCCGCATGTTGAAGCGGTCGACCGTCGTCGTCACGACCGACCCCGGGGGGTACTTTGCCAGGAATTCGTCGACGGGATTCGGCAGGACGGCCTTCAGGCTGAGGGAGATCCGCTTCCGCTTCGTATCGATGTCGATGATGCGGACCTGAACCGTGTCGCCGACCTTCAGGACCTGCGAGGGGTGCCGGATCCGGGTCGACCACGCCAGTTCCGACACGTGGATGAGGCCCGAGACGCCCGGCTCGATCTCGACAAAGGCCCCATAGTCGACGACGTTCGTCACGGTCCCCGTCACCGTCTGGCCGACCTCGTAATTCTTGACGGCCCGGGTCCAGGGGTCCGGCGTCAACTGCTTAAGGCCCAGGGAGACTCTCTGCGTGGCCTCATCGTAAGCCAGGACCTTCACCCGGATCGACTGACCGATCTGGACGACCTCAGAGGGATGCGAGACCCTCTGCCAGCTCAGGTCGGATTTATGGATCATGCCGTCGACGCCGCCCAGGTCGACGAAGACCCCATAATCCGTGATGTTCTTGACGACGCCCTCCAGGACGACGCCCGGGCGGAGTTGCGCCAGGACCTGCTGACGGCGCCGCTCCCGCGCCTCCTCCAGCAAGGCCCGGCGGGAGACGACGACGGTCCGCTTCTGGGGGTCGACCGTCAAGACTTTGACTTGGACCGTCTGACCCAGCCAGGCATCGTAGTCCTCCGGCTTCCGGAGGTCGACCTGCGAACCCGGCAGGAAGGCCCGAGCGCCGCCGAGGTCCACGAAGTAGCCGCCCTTCAGACGACGCACGATCCGCCCCGTCAGGGGCGTCCCGGCCTGATGGGCCTGGACGATCCGGTCCCAGGCCATCTGGAAGTCGGCCTGACGTTTCGAGAGGGGCACGTAGTCCTGCTCGGGCTCGTACGGCAAGACCTGGACAAAGACCGTGTCGCCCTCGGCGACGACCAGCTGGCCGGCTTCGTCGTGCAGTTCTTCTAAGGGGACGAGGCCCTCGACGCGGTAGCCGATGTCCACGACGGCATGTTCGGTCCCGATATGGATGACCCGGCCCGCCAGGATCTGACCCGGCTCCGGCGGGGTGAGCTGGCGCTCGACCGTGGACATCAAGAGGGCCGTATAGTCCTCCGACGACGCCGACTCGACGGCCGGTGCCTCTCCCATCGGGGGCGGGGCTCCGGCGTCCGGTCCGTCGGGGACCGAGGAGACCATATTTGTCGATGGCGTATCATCACTGGGTATATCCCGCAAGGGTTCTTCTTGGAGCGCCATATGTATCACCCCATCAAGCTTCGGACCCCAAGCCGGAGCCATGGTGGCCTTCTGGATCGCCCCACCACCGGCGAAAATACTCTGCCGTACCGACGGCCATTCGCAAAAAAATCATCCCCCTCGTCTTCAGAGGCCGAGAAGGCGGGGACCCCTACGCAGGGTCACGGTGGAAGGCGTCCGGCGGAGCCAATCTAATAAGACACACATTCTGGTGGGCGATAGAGGACTCGAACCTCTGACCTCTGGTTCGTGAAACCAGCGCTCTACCATCTGAGCTAATCGCCCTTCCTAATACAAGTTTACCCGGTTCCCCCGCCCTTTGCAAATCGGATCCGGCAGTTCGGGAGTCCGGGAATCCGGGCGCGCGGCAGGTCGGCCAAACTCCCGAACTGCCGACTCACAAGGTATACCGCAGGCCGAACCGAAAGATCCGGGGCGAGACGAGCTCGGTGACCTTGTCGTAGAGGTCCGGCACGTTGGCCGACCCGAATTTCTTCGTCGCCACGGCGTTGTTCGTCACGTTGAAGGCGTCCAGTAAGACGGCCAGGCGTCCGGTCCCGAGCCGAAAGCCCTTCTCGACCCGGAGGTGGACCAGCCAGAGCGTCGGCAGGCGCTTATCCTCCAGACGATGGGTATAGACGGACACGACGCCGCCCCATCCGTTGGACACGCGGGGCACCTGATAGACCGAGCTGTACAGGAGGCCGTCTCGGGCCAGGACCGTCCCGGTCAGGACGAAGCCGCCCGGGAGCTCGACGGCGCCTCCGGCCTTGACCATCCAACGGACGTTGTTCATGACGTCGGGCTCCCAGCCCGACATGAAGTAAGGGCCTCCCTCCATCTGTTCGACGTTGGTCGGGTCCACATAGGCCCGGCGGTCTCGGAAGAACTGGTCGTTCTGCTGGAGCGTCACCGACCCGAAGGCCATCCAGCGGCCGGCCATCCGGCGGGTCACCCGGAACTCGACGCCCCGGTAGCGCGTGTGGAAAGCCGGTCGGTTCGTCCACAGGACGCCGGCCGGCTTATCTACGGTACAGTAGTAGTACGGCCAGCCGCCCCATTCGGGTGGGAGCCGCCCCGCCTCGACCCAGCAGGCGTAAATCGGGTCGGCCGTCACCCGGCCCTCGGGGTCGTAGGGGAAGGCCCAGACGTAATCCCAGGCCCGCCGGTAGAAGGCCGTCCCCCCGACCGTCCAGAGGCCATCCCCCAGGCTCCCCTCCAGGCCGACGGTGAACTCCAGCGTCTTCGGCGAACGATACCCCGACGCCACGGCGTTCACGACCCGGTTCGGGTCCCCCGGCTCGTGGTCCCAAAAGACGGGCGCCGTCCAGTCGACCTCGTCGGGGTCCGGGACGCCGTTCTCGTTCGCGTCGCCGAGCCACCGGAAGCGCAGTTCCCGTCGGCCCGTCGGCGACAGGCCGAGGGACTCCTCCACACCCAGGGCCGACGGATAGAGGGCCGCCGAGGCCTTCAGGATTAGGGTCCCACGGCCGCGCAGGTCGTAGCTCAGGGCCATTCGGGGCGACATCGTCGACCACGTGAAGGGCAAGCGTCGGTCGGGTGTCGAGCCGCCCGGGAGCCAGTCCGGCCGCAGGGGATGGGCCGGTGTCGTCGAGGCCAAGATGCCCTCCCACTGAACGTCCCAGCGAAGGCCTAAGACGCCCGTCAGGCGCCCCCACGTGACGGTGTCCTGCGCGTACAGGCCCCAACGGCGCACGAACGAACGGGTACGCCCCTCCCGGACGAGCCAGACCTCGCCGCCGGCCGCCGGGTCGCCCCGGTCCAGATAGGCGATCCCCAGGCCGTTCGCAAAGCCCTCGGCCCGGCGGACCCGCGTGTCCCGAAATTCCAGGCCGAACTTGACCTCGTGGTGAAGACCCAGCCATCGGGGCCGCTGCAAGAGGCCCTGGAGGCTTCCGCTGAGGCTCCGGGATCGAACGTCGCTCCAGGCATAGCTGTCGTGCCAGATGCCCGTCTCGTAGTCGTATACGCCCGGTCGGTCCGTCCCGCCCTGGGGGACCCGGCGGTCCAGCGTCTGGTTCCATCCGACCTTGCCCGACAGGAACAGACGCTCGTTCACGAGCCAGTCGTCTTGGACCTTCACCAGGGGCATCTGCTCCTTCTGACGGTACGTCGTCTCAGGCGGCCGTTCGAAGTCGGCCTCCATACCCTGCCGGTGATTCCAAGACCCCAGGCCCAGGACTTCCAACATGTGGGTCCCCAGTCGAGCGTTCAACTTGGCCGTCCCGTGGTCCAGGTGACGGACGTCGTGCTGAAACTGGGCGACGATCGTCTCGGCCTCGTCTTCGCCCGTCGTTTCGGCGTCCCCGGCCGTCGGGGTCATCAGGTCATAGTCCAGGCCGCCGTAGCCGACCCAGAGCCACAGACGGTCCCGCCGGAGGGGGCCGCCCCACTGGAGGCCGTAATCCCTGATGTCCCGAATCCGGTCGCTTTCGACCTCCGGGGCCAGCTCCGAGCGGAGAGCCTTCGACACGTTGTCGGCCTGAAACCGGTCGTTGGCCCACAGGAAGCGACCTCCACCGGACATCCGGTTCTGCCCCCGACGGGTCACGAGGTTGACCGTCACGCCGCCCGTGAAGGCCTCGACGTCGGCGGCCCCCGTCGATACCTGAAGCTCCTCGACGGCGTCGAAGTCAAAGTATGTCGGGCTCGTCCCCGGGACGGCCACGTCCGTGATGGGAAGCCCGTCCAGGTACCACTGGTTGTCGTGCCATTCAGCGCCCCGGGCGACGAATTCGGACTGCCGGGCGGCCTCCGAACCCCCATCCAGACGCTCAACCTCGATGAGTACGCCCGGCGCCATCGACAAGACGAACCACGGGTCCCGGGCGACCGGGGCATGTTGCAGGACCTCATCAGGGAAGTGGGTCGCCACCTCGGCCTTCTTGACGTCGACCATCGGGACCTGACCCCGGACGACGACGGCGGCCTCGGCCCCGGGGGCCATCTGGACGTCGACCCGGACGTTCAGGCCGACCCGGACCTCGATATCGGTCCGTACGACGGGCCGAAAGCCGGCCAGGTCGAAGCGGACGGTATAGTCCTGGGCCGGCGGCAAGCCCGGAAACAAGTAGTCCCCGGTGGCGTCCGTCACGGTCACGAGACGGCCGACGACGGCCGACGTCAGCGTCACCGTCACGCCGGGCAGGGCCTGACCCTCGGGGTCCGTGACCCGTCCGTAGAGGCTCCCCGTCCGGGCCTGACCATACACGTCCGCCACCGAATAGACCAGTATCGTCCACCCGACCAGAAGGATGACTCGACGAACGGCCACCGTCCCCCACATAGGCCACCTCCCCGGCGCCTTCCGAGACGCAGGACGATGCGGGATGCAGGATACAAGATGCAAGATACAGGATGCAAGATGCAGGACGAGCCTCCAAGCCCCGCTCGCCAGAGCGGGGTCACGGGAAATACGGGGTGCAAGATGCAGGATGAGGCCCCGTACGTCAGGGAGCGAGTCCAGTCCGGGGGTTCGGCGCTCAACCGCCGGGTATGCAGGTCAGGGGCCCGGACCCGTGCCTACGATTTACACGAGCTGAGGGTTCCATTATGATAGGCAGGCCATCGTCTTGGGCCGTCCCGAAGGTCGAGACTCTTTGTCGGAGATACGGACCATGAGGCTCTTTCTATCGGACTTATCCGCCGGGACCCCCCGCGGGACGTTCATCCTGGCGGCCCTGGGCCTGGCGGTGCTCCTGACGCTGGCGGCGGCCCAGGCCCGGCCGAAGTCGAAGGCGGTCCCCTACCCTATCCATAAACGGACCCTCCCGAACGGACTGGACGTCATCGTCATCGAGACGCCCGAATTCAAGAACGTCCTGAGTTATAACACCCTCGTCCTGGCCGGCTCCCGCAACGAGACGGAGCCCGGCAAGACGGGGTTGGCTCACCTCTTCGAGCACATCCTGTTCCGCCACCGCTTTCAGGGTCGGGACGGCGGGTACCAGGACCTCGTCGAGAAGCTCGGGGCCCACAACAACGCCTGGACGTGGTTCGACGTGACGTACTACCATCCCCTGACCTTCACGTCGAATCTGACGGGCCGCAAGACGGCTGTCGAGTCGCTCCCGGGCCTGATCGAACTCGAATCCTCCCGTTTCAAGGCCCTGGACTTCACGGAGGAAATCTTCAAGACCGAGACGGGCGCCGTCCTCGGGGAGTACCGCCGCCTGGCCTCCTTTCCGTCCCTGAAGCTGGAGGAACGCCTGGTGGCCCTGATGTTTCCCCACCACCCGTATGGCCACACGACCATCGGCTACTACGAGGACGTCTTGGCCATGCCGAATCACTATGAGGCCGCCCGGAAGTTCTATGACACTTACTACCGACCCAACAATTGCGTGCTCATCATCGCCGGCGACGTACGGGCCCGGGACGTCTTTCCCCTCGTCGAACGCTACTACCGGGACTGGACGCCGAAGCCCGTCCCCGAGGTGAAGCCGACGGGCGAGCCGCCCCGAAAGGAACAGCGGGAGCACATCCCGTGGGACGCCGACGTGGCGCCCCTCGTGTGGGTCGCTTACCGGATGCCGGCCTTCCGGCCCGGGACGACCGAGAGCGCCGTCGCCGAACTCCTCCAGGAGCTCCTTGTGTCCGAAGCGGCCCCCCTGTACAAGAAACTCCGTTACGAGAAGCAGACCGTCAGTAGCCTCCAGTTCGAGGAGGGTACCCAGGGCTTCGAGAGTTTCGACCCCCGGGTCCTCATCGTGAGCGCTCAGCTCTATAAAGACAAGTTCGCCCAGCGGGGCCCGGCCTACTTCGATGAGGTCATCCAGGACATCATCGCCGGCATCGACGAACTGAAGCACTTCTCCCAGCAGAAGGACGCCCGGTCCCAGCTCGAGACGATCAAAAGCAAGTACCGATACGATTTCCTGGCTTCCCTGTCGAGTCCGGCCGTCATCGCTCAGACGTTTGCCTGGTACTATCGCTTCGACCGGGACCCGGCCGTGTTCGAGAAGCTCCTCGACTCGGTCCAGCGGCTCACGCCCGAAGATATCGACCGGTTTGCGCAGGCGCACTTCGTGCCCGAAAACCGGGTCGTCCTGACGCTGGCGTATGAGAAAAAGTAGGGTTCCTGGGCGCCAGGCCCCAGGTCTCGGGAACGCATGACGGGAAGACCTGTCGGACTCATCCGTCTTGACGTAGCCCTTCGATTCGTGGGAATGGCGTCGGAACGGCCTTTCCCAACGCCCGGGAAGCACGATTTTTCAAGCATTCGGCAGATGGGCAGTCGGCAGGTCGGCAGATGGGCAGGTCGGGAGACTGGCGTCTATTCTCGGAACACCGGCAGTTATGCCGGTGTTCCCCTGTCTGGGCGCCGCCAGTGATGGTGGCGTCTATCCCATCCGAACACCGCCAGTGATGGCGGTGTCATCCTTAAGAAGCTTGAAAAATCGAGATCGCCGGGCCATCGCTTTCCCTGATGGGAACAGCATTTCTCCCAACCGAACGGCTCTGTCATGGGATGGAGTCCTGCGATGCATCGGATGTGGCTGATCACGACCCTCGTGGGCTTTGTCTTTACCCTGGCCGTGGCGGCCGAGCCGCTTCCCCGCATCGTCTCCCTGCGCTCCCCGTCGGCTCTCCTGAAGATCCGGGTCATGGTGAAGGCCGGCTCGGCGATGGACCCCGCGGGCCTCGAAGGCCTGGCCTACCTGACGGGACGGCTCCTCATCGATGGGGGCTTTGGGGACCCCCAAAACCCCGTCACGAAGGACCGCCTGGCCGAGATCACCCGCCCCTGGGGAAGCGGCGCCTTCCCCGAGGTTCGAGTCTCGAAGGAGACGACGACCTTCTCGATGACGGTCCCCCGGGAGGTCTTGGACCGTTACGTCCGAGAGGTCTTGACGCCGATGTTCCGCCAGCCGCTCTTTGCCGAACGGGAGCTCGAGCGGGTCCGGGCCGAAGCCCTCCAGGAACTTCAGTCGCTCCGCTTCGAGCAGATCGAGCTGGTCGGCCTGGTGGCGATGGACGCCGTCATCCACGCCGGCACGTCGTATGCCCATCCCGTCATCGGCACGGCCCAGGGTCTCCGGCAGGTGACGCCCGAGGCCGTCCGGCGTTTCTACGCGACGTACTATCGGCCCGACAACGTCATCGTCGGGGTCAGTAGCGCCGACCCGGCCGTCATCCGTCGGCTCGAATCGGTCTGGCAACAGCCCGGCTCCGTCCAAGCTGACCCCCTGCCGCCGCGTTCGATCGACCCGCCGCCCCCGCCCCAGGGCCGAGAGGTCCTCATCATCGCCCTCCCCAGCGCCCTCTCGACGGGCCTGCACGCCGGCTTCCCCATCCCCATCACCCGGGCCCATCCGGACTACTGGCCGCTGTATGTGGCCAACGTCTGGTTCGGGACCCACCGGGACAGCTTCTCCCATCTCTACCAGGTCATCCGGGAGGAGCGGGGCTACAATTACGGGGACTACTCGTACATCGAGCACTTCGAAGGCCGGCCCTTCTTTCTGTTCCCGCCGACGAACACGCCCCGGCGGTACCAGTACTTCAGCATCTGGATCCGACCCGTCGCCCACGACTACGCCGTTCACATCATGAAGGCCCTGACCTGGGAGCTGGAGCACTTCATCCGCACGGGCCTCACGGAAGAACAATGCGAGCTCGCCAAGAACAAAGCTCGGGTCCTCCACCTGAACCTGGCCGAGACGATCGACCGCATGCTGGGCTACCGCCTGGACGACCTCTTCTACGGCCTGGACCCCGGGTACCTGGACGCCTACCTGGCCCGAATCGAGGCCGTGACGTGCGAGCAGGTCAACGCGGCCATCCGCAAGTACTTGCAGGCCCGGGACCTCAAGTATGTCGTCGTGACCGACGAGAAGGTCGCCCCCAAGCTCGCCGAGGCCATCGCCCAAAATGGACCCGCCTGGGGCAAACGTCCGGAAGACTACCAGATCCCCGTCCGGGAAGAAGGCGGTCGGAAGGTCTACATGGTCCCGGCCGACAAGCTCCCGACCCTTCAGCGGGATGCGGCCTGGGCCTACTACTGGCTGGACATCCCGAGGGAGCGCATCCGCATCGTCCCGGTCGCCCAGCTCTTCGAGACGGCGGGCATCCCGGAGCAGTAAGCCGTTTCACCTTCCATGGTCTTTGATTCCCGGACCCCGGAAGGCTTGGATTTCGGCCGCGTCGGGAGACCTTGCGAGGCGACCCCGCCCCCGGGGGGTCGGCCTCCACGACCCAACCTTTTTCGGTCAGACGCAGGACGGCCCTCTCGCCCGAGAGAAGCCGCCCTACGGCCCGACCTATCCCCGACGCCGGGCACGGCTCGAACCCGGCCCGCGGGCCTGCGCCCGCTTTCGCCTGTAGCGCCCTCTATCGGCTCATGGCCGATGGCTCATGGGACCATGAGCCATGAGCTATGACCCATGAGCCACAGGACGCCTCCCCGGGGACCGCCCCGTACTCGCCATTCGCCACTCGCTACTCGCCCTCTTGAGCTTGGCTGGCTCGCATACGGGACGGCGGCTCGACGCCCCCCGGGGATTGACCCTTCGCTATTCGCCATTTTCGCACAGCGCCGGGAAACGTCAAGTCTACTCGCCATTCGCTACTCGCCACTCGCCATTTCGCCATTCGCCACTCGCTACTCGCCATTCGCTACCTTCACGGGCGTCTTTCTTCTCCATCAGACCCATCAGGAGTGGCAACGAGACGTAGGATTCGGCCTCATGACTTGACTCGTGTGTATTCCTTACTTACCTTGAAGTAAGGCATTGAGGAGACGCCTTTATGCGAGCGACGGCTCGAGTCACCACCAAGGGCCAAGTGACGATCCCCGCTCAGGTTCGGCGGGCTTTAGGCATCCAGGTCGGCGACGAACTTCTCTTCGAGGTTCAGCCGGACCGGACGGCCCTCATTCAGCCGGTGCGCCGTCGGCGACTTCCCGAACTGGCCGGGGTGCTCCAGCCTACCCGCCCATTTCCAGGAGTGACCGCCGTCCGAGAGAAAGTCGGGCGCCGGCTGGGGGAGTCGATGAGTCGTGGGGACTCGGTTGTGGGTCGACGCCAACGTCATCGTTCGCCACGTCACCGGTGATCCCCCGGACATGGCCCGACGGGCGACGGACCTGATGCGGCGGGCCGACCGGGGAGAAATCACGCTGGTCGTGGCCGAGATCGTCGTCGCCGAGGCCTTTTGGGTCTTACGGTCCTTTTACGGGCATCCGTCTCGGCAGGTCGCCGAGGTCTTGATAGACTTCCTCCGGGCCCCAGGCATCCGGGCCGTCGGGCGGCAACGGTTGTTGCAGGCGTTAGAACTCGTCCAACGACAAGGCGTCGATATCGCCGATGCTCTGCTGGCAGTCCAGGCAGCTCGAGCGGGCGAGAAGGTGTGCTCCTTTGACCTTGATTTCCAACGGCTCCCCGTCGAGTGGGAGCCGCCTTGAGGACGACAGGCCGGCTTCAGCGGCGGGAGGTCTTCCGGGGCGGGGCCTGCTTGGCTCGGATGTAGTCGTCGACGATCCCCTCGAGGACGTCCAGGGGGATGGCCCCGTTCCGCAGGACGACGTCGTGGAACTCCCGGACGTCGAACGCCGACCCCAGGGCCGCCTCGGCCCGCCGGCGGAGTTCCCGAATCTTCAGCTCCCCCATCTTGTACGCCAGGGCTTGGCCGGGCCAGACGATGTAGCGGTCGACCTCGGCCTCGATGTTGTGCAACGTCAGGGCCGTGTTCTCGGCCATGAAGTCGATGGCCTGCGGGCGGGACCAGCCGAGGGCGTGGATGCCCGTATCGACGACGAGCCGGCAGGCCCGCCACATCTCGAAGCTCAGCCGTCCGAAGTCGCTGTAAGGATCTTGATAGAAGCCGACCTCGAGGCCGAGCCGCTCGGCGTACAGGGCCCAGCCCTCGACGAAGGCCGTGAAGCCCATGAAACGCCGGAAGGGCGGGAGGTCCTGCAGTTCCTGCTGGAGGGCGATCTGCAGGTGATGGCCCGGGACGGCCTCGTGGAGGGAAAGAGCCTCGATCTCATAGAGGGGCCGGCTTTTGAGGTTGTAGGTGTTGACGTAGTAGAAGCCGGCCCGGGAGCCGTCGCCCGGCGGCGGCATGTAGTAGGCCGTCGTCGTCCGGGGGGCTAAATAGTCGGGCACGGGCCGGATCCCATACGGCGTCCGGGGGAGCGTCCGAAAGAGCCGGGGCAGTTCCCCGTCCATCCGCTTCAGGACGTAGCTGACTTCCTTCAAGAGCTGTTCCGGCGTGTCGACGTAAAAGCGGGGGTCCGTCCGGAGGAATTCCAGGAACGCCTTCAGGTCCCCCTGAAAGCCGACCTTGCGGAGGATGGCTTCCATCTCGCCCCGGATGCGGCGGACCTCCTCGAGGCCGATGCGGTGGATTTCCTCGGGCGGCAGGTCGAGGGTCGTCTCCTGGCGGATGCGGTGCCGGTAGAAGGCCGCCCCGTTCGGGAGGTCCGAGGCGGCGATGGTCGCCCGGGCCTTCGGCAGGTACTCCCGCCGGATGAATTCCAGAAACTCCCTGTAAGCCGGGACGACCGAGTCCCGGATGGCCGTCCGGCCGGCCTCCGTCAGGCGGGGCCGCTCGCTTTCGGGGACCGTCGGCGGGAAGGACCGGAAGGGCTCGAACAGCGTGCTCTGTTCAGGGTCTTCGACGATGTGGGGTCGGAGCGTCGGCTCGATGAACTCGACGATGTGCCGAGGCAGGGCATAGCCGGCCCGGAGGCCCGTCCGCAGGAGCTCGATGTGCTGGTCCGTGTAGGTCCGGAAGGCCCGCAGACGGGCGATGTAGTTTTCGTAATCCCGGACCGTCTGAAGCGGGACGTTGCGGGGGAGCTCGGGAAACTCGATGTGGAAGCCCGAAATATGGCTGATGGGGAGGAAGTAAGCCCGGTACTCGTATTCCTCGATGAGGTTCCGCTTGAGACGCTCGAAAATGTCGTAGTTCAGCCGGTCGGCCGGGCGGAGGGCGTCCCGGGGGATGGCCTGAAGCCGCCGGAGGGCTTCCCGATGCCAGGCCAGTTGGCGCTCGAAGTCGGCGACCGTCACCGACGGCAGGCGGTCGTCATAACGGTGGTCCCCGACCCGAGTCGCGAAGAGGGGGTCTTCCCGGAGGGTGAATTCCCAGTCTTCCTGGAAAAGTCGGTGGAGGGCCCGGGTCGCCGCATTCGGCGACGGCCGGACGGCCGCACCGAAGACGAAGATCAAGCTCAGCCCTGCGAACAACATGAGTCCTTGCGGCATGGTCGCCTCCAAACGGGCAGATAGGCAATGGGGGCCTACCTATCTGTCCACCGCCTATCTGCTTATCATAAACGGGTGTCGGCCGCTTCAGGGTCGGGACTTTGGAGATGGTCGGTTTCCGAGTCCCAGACTCCTGAATCTCCATACCGTAC
Organism: bacterium HR11; assembly: GCA_002898535.1. NCBI lineage: Bacteria > bacterium HR11. The sequence continues at coordinate 6,813 of BEHN01000010.1, read as the reverse complement.
TAAGGGGTGGACAGTGTGGGCCTGTCCGGCGTGTCGGCGACGGCTCCATCGTCTCCAGGAACGGGGCGGTCTCGTGTGGGGCTGTCCGGCGTGTCGGGGCCGGGCCGTGAGCATGGCCGTCCTGGAACATACCTTTGGGGCCGTCGAGCTGGTTCAGCAGTTGACGGAGAAGGCCCGACCGGACTCGCCGACGGCGGGGCGGCCCTGCATGGTCTGTCACCGACCCATGGTCGAGGTCGGAGTCATCGCCGACGTATACCTCCCCCTGGAGGTATGTCGGCGGTGCCGCTTCGTCTGGTTCGATGCCCAGGAACTTCAGGACGCCCTGAACACGTCGTTTTCAGAAGTATCCGAACGGCTGGCCCGGCACCGTCGGCCCGTCATCACGGGTCATGACGCCTACTCGGGGTTCGTGGAAGCGAGTGAACCGGAAGGCTTCCGGGAGTGGGTCCTCCTGATCCTGGGGCTACCCGTCGAGGATCGAGCCCCCGAACGGGTCCGTCGGCCCTGGGTGACGTGGGGGCTGAGCATCTTGGTCGTCTTCATCAGCGTACTGGCGTGGGTCTACGGGGAGGCGAGCGTCCGGATGCTGGGCTTCATCCCGGCGGAGGCCTTCCGGTATGGGGGCCTGACGTGGCTGACGGCCTTTTTCCTTCATGGGAGCCTCCTCCACCTGGTCGGCAACCTGTACTTCCTTTTGCTGTTTGGAGACAACGTCGAGGACGCCCTGGGTCCGAGGCGCTATGCGGCTTTGATCCTGGCGGCGACTCTGGCAGGGAACTTCTTACACTGGTTGGGGGAGCCCAGGAGCCAAGTCCCCCTCATCGGGGCCAGCGGCGGGATCTCGGGAATTCTCACCTTTTATGTCCTCCGGTTTCCCCGCGCTCGCCTGAAGGTCCTGTTTTGGCTTTGGTGGCGGCCGGTATGGGTTATCAGCCTATCGGTCTGGCTGTGGTTTGCCCTATGGGTGGCGGGGCAACTGCTGGGTGCCCTGATGCAAATAGCCGGGGTGGGTTCCGTCTCCTACCTGGGCCATCTGGGCGGGGTCGCCGCCGGCACCGCTTTTTGGCTCTGGGAACGCCGGAGGTAGGCGCGCAGACGTCTCGTCGTTCCTATTCGGGACGTCGGTCCAGGATACGGTACTGGATGGCTTCGGCGACGTGGCGGGCCTCGATCGCATCGGCCCCCTCGAGGTCGGCGATCGTCCGGGCGACCTTAAGGATGCGATGGAACGCCCGGGCGCTCAGGCTCCACTGCCGCATGGCCGACCGGACGAGACGGCGGGCGTCCGGACTCATCGGGCAGAAGCGGTCGATGTGGGCCGGCGTCATCTGGGCGTTGCAGAAGACGCTCGAGCTCGTTTCCTCCGATGCCTCTCCTTCGACCCGAAAACGCCGCCACTGGACGGCCCGGGCCCGGACGACCCGCTCCTGGATGCGGGCCGACGGCTCCCCGTCCGGGACCCGGTCGATTTCTTCCGGCGCCAGCATGGGGACCTCGACCTGGATGTCGATGCGGTCCAGGAGCGGGCCTGAAATGCGTTGCAGGTAGCGGTGAATCTGAGCCGGCGAACAGCGGCAGGCCCGGAGGGGGTTCCCGTAGTGCCCGCAGGGGCATGGATTCATGGCCGCCACGAGCATGAAGCGGGCCGGATACGTGACGGACGTCGCCGCCCGGGCGATCGTCACGACGCCCGTCTCCATCGGTTGCCGCAGGACCTCCAGAGCCGACCGGGGGAATTCGGGGAGCTCGTCCAAGAACAGGACGCCGTGGTGGGCCAGGCTGGCCTCGCCGGGTCGGGGGTAGGTCCCGCCGCCGATGAGACCGGCGACGGAGATGGAGTGGTGGGGACTCCGGAACGGCCGGGTCGTGACGAGGCCCTGACCGTCGAGACAGCCGGCGACGCTGTGGACGCGGGTCACCTCGATGGCCTCTTCCCGGGTCATCGGCGGCAGGATCGAAGCGACCCGCTGGGCCAGCATCGTCTTGCCGGACCCGGGAGGACCGATCATGATGACGTTGTGGCCCCCGGCGGCGGCGACCTCGAGGGCTCGCTTGACATAGGCATGGCCCCGCACGTCGGCCATGTCGAGTCGGGTCGGGGGTCGCCCTTCGGACGGGTCGGGTTCATACCGAAAGGGCGAGAGGGCTTGGTCGCCGCGCAGGAAGTAAAAGGCCTGGAGCAGATGCCGGACGGGAAAGACCTCGATCCGTCCGACGACGGCCGCTTCCGGGGCGTTCGCCTCGGGGACGATCAGGCGCCGGAAGCCCCGATGGCTCATGTCCAGGGCGACGGGAAGGACGCCCCGGACGGGCCGGACCTCGCCGTTCAACGAGAGCTCCCCGAGGACGACCGTGTTCTGAAGGCTTTCAACGGGAATCAGGTCGGCCGCCGCCAGGATGCCCAGGGCGATGGGGAGGTCGAAGGCGGCGCCCTCCTTTTTCAGGTCCGCCGGGGCCAGGTTCACGATGATGACGTCCTGGGGCAGGAAAAACCGGCTCTGAATGATGGCGCTGATAACCCGCTCTTTGCTTTCTCGGACGGCCGTGTCGGGCAGGCCGACGATCGTCATCCGGGGGAGGCCGCCCCGGAGGGAGACCTCGACGACGACGGGGCGGGCCGTGATCCCGACGAGGGCGGCGCTATGAACGACCGGCATGGAAGGCTGCTCCAGATAGGGAGTCTCTAAGGCCGGGTGTATTGCAAGGCCCGTGCCATCCAGGTGGGTGGAAGCATCCAAGACGCGGACTCAAGAGGCTTGGGGATTGAGGTATCCTTCCGAGTCCTCGCCGACATCCACTTCCATCTTGCTCAGGTCCCCTCACACCCCATATCCAGCCCCCTGCACCGCTGGATAGATCGTCCCGCTTCGCCCGCGGGCCCTCCCCCGCCGCCACCGCCGGGACTCGATGGCCACCACCTTCGGATAGACGCCTCCCGCCCACCCGCATGGGGGTCTCGGCGTGCGGCCAGCCGCCGCCGGAAACGTCGTCGTGCGCACTCGCCGTCTCGGCCGACGGAACGCTTGATTCTTTTTAGCAAACTCCGTGCCACTGAGAAGCCCACACCGGGATGACCCTTACCGCAACGGCGCCGTTCGGTCCGTCGGTCCGTGAAAATGACGTCGGACCGACTGGGTATGGCCCCGGACCCTCAGATCCTCCACGTGTTTATCCACGTCGACACCCCTGTTTAGCCGCTTAAACACCGGGGAGAGGCAGACCGGATGGGGTGACTGTTCCAAAACCGGTGGTTGAAAGGGCGGAAAAGCTCATCCCAGCTGGCTACGGCTCGGACCGGGGGCGGATTCCAAGAAAAACCGCTCCAGGCCCACATATCTGACCGATTCGCCCACCAAAAATGGAACAGTTACCCGGATGGGTAGGGATTTGCAACTCTCCGGCAGATGGCGTAGTTTGATCCGATGAAATGCCCGCAGGGGCTTTTGTATGCTCAGCCGGTCGTTCATTTTCTTGCAGGGGATGACGCCGGACCAGGAGCGGGCCCTTTGGCAGGCCGGCTACCTGTCCTGGGATGCCCTCCTGGATGCCCTTCCCGATCTACCCGCCCAACCCCGTCAGAAGGCCCGCTGGCGCCGTCGGCTCCTGCAGGCTCAGCGGGCTTACCATGAGCGGGACGCCCGGTGGTTTGAACGGGTCCTGCCGCCGACCGAGCGGTGGCGCCTGATCCCGGACTTCTGGCCGTGGACGGCCTTCGTCGACGTGGAGGCTTATCAGGTCCGGCCGGGTCACTACCGCATGACCTTGGCTGGGATTCTACTGGACCACGACTATCGGGTCTTCGTCGCCGGCCAGAACCTTCACGAAGTGCCTCGAATCCTGGAGTCGGTCCGCCTGATGATCTCCTTCGGCGGCCAGGGCTTCGACCTTCAGATGCTGGAGCAAACGTATCCGCACTGGAAGAGGCCCTTTGCCCATCTGGACCTCCAGCCCATGTTCAAACTCGTCGGCCTTCCCCAGGGCCTGAAAAAACTGGAGCGCATGTTCGGATGGCGGCGGGGCGCCGGCCTGGACGGGATGGGGGGCTGGCTGGCCGTCCAGCTCTGGGAGCGGCACCGGGAAGGGGACGACCGGGCCCTGAAGGCCCTCATCCGCTACAACTTCGAGGACGTCGCCCGCCTCCCCTTCCTGGCGGCCTTTATCTACAACCGTATCGTTCAGCAGTTAGAGTACCCGTTCCCGCCCTTCCGGCCGGACCTCCCGAGGCTAACGCCCCCGCCCGTGGACCGCTCGATCGTCTACGAGATCCGGCACCGGAGGCCCTGGCATGCCCGCCCGCCCGGATAAGAAGGCCGTCGCCGAGGTCCTGGAAGAGATCGCTACACTCCTGGCCCTCCAAGGCGAAAACGTCTTTAAGGTCCGGGCCTACGAGAATGCGGCCCGGGCTCTGACCCGGACCCGAGAACCCCTCGACGAACTTATCCGCACGGGGCGCCTCCAGTCGGTCCGGGGGATCGGAAGTTCGACGGCCAAGGTCATCCGGGAGTACTACGAGACGGGCGAGCCGCCGGCCCTCCTCCGGGAACTCCGGGCCAAGACGCCGCCGGGCCTCTTGGAGCTCCTGGAGATCCCGGGCCTGGGCCCCCAGCGGGTCCGCCTCCTCTATGAGAAGCTGGACATCCGCACGGTCGCCGACCTCGAGTATGCCCTCCAGGAAAACCGCCTCCAGCTCATCGAGGGCTTCGGACCCCGGACCATTGAGACGATCCGGCAGGGCTTGGAGCTTTACCGCGCCGCCTCGGGCCGCTTCCTCCTCGGCAAGGTCTATCCCCTGGCCCGGGCGATCGAGGCCTTCTTCCGCCAGCGGTGGCCGGGGCCGGTCCGGCTGGTCGGGAGCGTTCGCCGGTGGTGCCCCGTCGTGGGGAACGTGAATCTGCTCCTCCAGGGTGTGCCGCCGTCGGATCCGTCTGGCCTCGGCTTGGACCAGGCTCCCGTACGTCTCGACGTCGTCGAGTTTCAGGACCCGACGTGGTGGCTTCGCGTCCCCTCGGTCGGCCTGCCGGTCGTCCTCACGTGGGTCCCGGCCGAGGACTGGCCGTGGGCCGTGCGATACTACACGGGGAGCCGGGAACACAATCAGGCCTTTCAGGCCTGGACGACCCGGCAGGGCTATGCCTGGGTGGGACTCCGTCTTCAGAAGGATGGTGTCCCCCTGTCGCTCCCATCGACCGGGACGGCGGACGGCGTATATGGGGACGAGCCGATCTTTGAACGTCTGGGCCTGGCCTGGCTCCCGCCCGAAGTCCGGGAGGGTCAGGACGAAATCGAGCGGGCCGCTCGGGGCGACGTCCCGCGGCTTATCGAGCCGAGCGACGTCCGGGGCGTCCTCCACGTGCACACGCATTACAGCGACGGCGCCGACAGCCTCCAGGAAATCGTGGAGACGGCCCGGGACCTGGGCCTCGAGTACGTCGGCATCAGCGACCACTCGCCGGCCGCCTACTACGCCAACGGCCTCGACCCGGACCGCCTCCTGCACCAGTGGGCCGAGATGGAAGAAGTCCAACGCCGCATCCCGGAGGTCCGCATCCTGCGGGGCATGGAGGTCGATATCCTCCCGGACGGCCGCCTCGACTTGGACGACGACCTCCTGGAGCGCCTGGACTTCGTCGTCGCCTCCGTCCACAGCCGCTTCCAGATGCCCCGGGCCGAGATGACCGAACGCATCGTCCGGGCCATGCGGCATCCGTGTACGACCATCCTGGGCCACCCCACGGGCCGCCTCCTCCTGGGCCGGAAGGGCTACGAGGTCGACCTGGACCGCATCCTGGAAGTCGCCGCCGAGACGGGGACCCTCATCGAGATCAACGCCAACCCCTACCGCCTCGACCTGGACTGGACCCACCTGGAGCGGGCCCGTCGGATGGGCGTCCGGTTCAGTATCGACCCCGATACTCACCGGAAATCGGACCTCGGCGATTACGTCTACGGCGTCGGGATCGCCCGGAAGGGATGGCTGACGGCCGCCGACGTGGCCAACACGCGGCCCGTCCTGGAACTCCTGGAACTCCTCCGGCAGAAACGCCGCCGGCGGGCCTGACGTATAATTCGGGAGTTCGGCAGTCGGGCGGAGCCTGGACGTCTCATTCCGCATTCCTATCTCGCATCTTGGCCCGTCTTCTTCATGCCTGCATCTTCGACCGCCCCCCGGACTCGGTGAAGGAGGTTCGTCATGGCTCGACTCGTGCGTCATGACCGGAAACGCCCCTACGTCCTGAAACCCGAGGACGTGCAACAGTGGCCGATTTACCTGTGCGCCTGCGGACTCTCTAAAAACAAACCCTTCTGCGACGGCTCCCACAAGCGCACCCGGGACGAGGAACCTGGCGAGCTCTATGTTTACGACGACGAGGGCCGCATCCGGGTCCAAACCTTCTACTCGGAGGAGTAGAGCCGAGGCCGAATACGACCGGCCGACCCGGACCCCCGTCCAGACCGGAGGGGCCTGAAAGGGCTCCGGCCCTACCCGGACGGCGGGTCTGCGGAAAAAGACCGGCCGTGGACCCGAAGGGCTCGGTCGGCCGTGAGGGTCACGACCAAGGGGGCCCCGAAAGGGGCCTTCCTGGAACTCCAGGACCGGTCCCAGCAAACGGGTCAGGTTGAACCGTTCCGTGACACATAGTCATCTATTTCACCTGCGCGGGTTCCATAGACGACCGGCCACTTCCTGCTTCATCGACCGGGTGCTCGTAAACCGGGGTCGGCCCCGTTCCGCCGCCGTAGGGGCAACCGGCCGGTTGCCCCTACTCCACCCCTTCTGAACCCGACGAAGCAGGCCGATGGCGGACGTGG